>JABGVH010000203.1 GCA_018646195.1 Halobacteriovoraceae bacterium | reverse complement strand
GAATGGACCTATTCTTAAGTCGTCGCGAAGAAGTTTTAATCTACTAATATTCTTTACAATCCCTAGGGCAATTTGGTCTTATTGATGAGTTTTAAAACTCATCAAAAATACTACTATAAAGGAAGTAAACTATGAAAATGCTCCCCCTCGCGGCCATCCTCGCAGGATTGGTCTTTTTTTCTCAAGGCTGTATGCAAAAAAAAGACAGCTCAAAAGCCACAGCAGACACTAGCAATAGTGCATTGACCGGCGACGAAATTGTGCTCGGAGCGGTCTTTCCTATGACTGGCCCTATCGCAACTTATGGCCAAGAAAGCGTCAATGGAATGAACCTTGCGCTTAAAATTATTAATAAAGGCGGAGTCAATGGAAAGCAAATCCGTTTGATCGTTGAAGATAACAAAGGCGAGCCGGTTGATTCGGCCAATGCCGTTAGGAAATTAATTGATATCGATAAAGTACACGCTGTTATTGGTTCAGTGGCCTCTTCCAATACACTAGCAGGCGCTCCTATTGCACAGAAAGCAAAAGTCCCACTTATGACTCCCGCTTCTACCAATGAAAAAGTTACGGAAACTGGAGATTATATCAGCCGAACTTGCTTTACTGACGCCTTCCAAGGGGTCGTTATGGCGAAATTTGCCTTTGAAACTTTAAATAAAAAGAAGGCCGCAATTATTATCGACAATTCCTCAGACTATTCTAAAGGTCTGGCAAAAGTTTTCCGTAAGAAATTTGCTGAACTTGGCGGAACTGTTATTGAAGGAAGCTTCTCTTATGTTCAAAAGGATACTGACTTCAATTCACTTTTAAGAAAAGTAAAAAGAACCGGTCCTGACGTAATTTTTCTACCTGGTTATTATACAGAAGTAGGACTAATGCTTAAGCAGGCGCGCACTATGGCCCTCAACGTTCCTTTTCTCGGTGGAGACGGTTGGGACTCACCAAAGTTACAAGAATTGGCGGGACCAGATGCTATTTCTGGCAATTACATCTCTTCACATTTCTCACCAGACGACAAAGATCCAAAAGTTCAAGCCTTTGTTAAAGAGTACACCACCAGCTTTGGCCAAAAGCCTGGCGCTATGGCGGCACTTGGATACGATGGACTATTAGTCATGGCAAATGCTTTGAAAAACGCAGCAAGTCTTTCACATAGCGATATTCAAGCTTCACTTGTTGCCACTAAAGGTTTTGTAGGAATTACAGGGGCCATTACAATTGATGCCAACCGTAACGCCCGTAAATCAGCAGTCGTCCTAGAGACTACCGCTGCAGGTAACATCTTTAAGCAAAAAGTTAATCCTTAAGAAAAATAATAAAAGGCGGTGACTCTTCATCGCCTTTTTCTTACAATACTAAGCAATGTCACAAGATCAAATTTACTTTATTTACGATTTTCTTACCTATCTTCTGAATGGTATTACGCAGGGATCAATTTATGCCTTGGTGGCGCTTGGCTACACCATGGTCTACGGAATAATTAAGCTGATCAATTTTGCCCATGGCGAATTTTATATGATCGGCGCCTTTATTGGATTTTACTGCATCATTGCCGGTATGCCCCTGTGGATGGCGATGCCAGTAGCAATGATAGGTTCTGGCCTTGTGGCGGTTATTATTGAGAGGATCGTTTACCGGCCTATTCGCTATGCTGGTCGTATTCCGGCGCTTATCACCGCCCTTGGAACATCCCTCTTATTTCAATACTTAGGTCAAGGAACTATTGGCGCCGACCCTAAGGCATTCCCAACGGCAATGAAAGTGGTCACCTACCAGTTCGGAGAGCTCTATATTAGTAATATTCAAATTTTAATTATTTCCTCAACTTTCTTTCTTATGTGCTTCCTCTATTGGTTGGTCAATCACACCCGCATCGGCAAGGCCATGCGGGCGACAAGCTTCGATAAAAATGCGGCCGAGCTTATGGGGATAGACACCAATAGAATTATCTCATTTACTTTTTTCCTTGGCGCCTCGTTTGCCGGTGCCGCAGGTGTTTTAGTTGGAATGTACTATTCTGCTATCGAACCTATGATGGGATTAATTCCTGGGCTTAAGGCCTTTATTGCGGCAGTTCTGGGTGGTATTGGAATTATTCCTGGAGCGGTTCTCGGAGGCCTAGTACTCGGTATCGCAGAAAATATGGTTGTCGGATTTTGGGTTTCAACTTATCGAGACGCCATTGCCTTTTCAATTCTGATTCTAATTCTCCTGATTAAGCCATCAGGAATTTTAGGCAAGAACAGAAGGGAGAAAGTCTAAATGGATTATGTCGCCCACCTTACTCTCAATTGTGGAATTTTTATAATATTGGCAGTTGGGCTCAATTTAATTAATGGTATCTGCGGCCAATTTTCACTGGGCCACGCTGGTTTTTGGGCAGTATGTGCTTACGCGGGAGCTGCCTATGGCGTATTCCTAGCACCAGATATTCCTGATTTTTTAAACCTCTTTATTTCTTGTGGGATCGGCTTTATCACCGCCGCATTAGCGGGACTTCTAATTGGAGTACCTTGCCTGCGTTTACGGGGAGACTACCTGGCCATTGCAACTCTTGGCTTTGGAGAGATCATTCGTATTATTATTATGAATATGGACAGCATAGGAGGGCCAAGGGGTTTTACCGGAATACCGGCCTGGTCAAATCTCTTTTGGGTCTATCTATGGGTGGTGGTATGTATTGTCGTCACTCGTAATATTTTAAAAGGCACGCACGGGCGCGCTATCATTTCTATTAGAGAAGATGAAATCGCCGCCGATAGCATGGGCATTTATACTTTTAAATACAAAACCTTGGCCTTCGTCATAGGCGCCGGCATGGCCGGTTTGGCCGGCTCACTCTTTGCTCATGCTCAACAATTCCTCCACCCCAATGGATTTACCTTTATGTGGTCAGTTATTATTTTACTGATGATAATTTTAGGAGGACTTGGTTCAATAACAGGCTCGGTAGTGGGGGCCATTGTACTAACAATACTACCTGAATTATTGCGCTTCTTTGGCGAAACGATTAGCCAATGGCGTATGGTTATCTACTCAATTCTACTAATAGTGCTTATGTTATGGAGACCAGCAGGAATTTTTGGAAAACATGAAATGCAGGTACCGGGCTTTCTGTTAAAGTTATTTAAAAAGAAGGAGCAGGCATGACCGATGCTCCTATTCTAGAAACTAAAAATATAACGATGAAGTTTGGCGGACTAGTTGCCGTTTCAAATTTCAGTTTAAAATTAGGTGCCACAGACTTAGTTGGAGTGATCGGACCCAATGGCGCTGGCAAAACAACTATTTTTAATATGATCACTGGAATTTATGAACCTACTGAAGGGCAAGTACTTTTAAAAGGCAAGTCTATAGTAGGAATGCAAGTGGCACATATTACTCAACAAGGAATTTGCCGTACCTTCCAAAATATCAGACTCTTCAAGGACCTCTCTGTAATAGATAATATCCGTCTGGCCGGACATTTCCGAATGGAATATGGCCTATTCGCTTCTATTTTTAGAACCAAGAAGTTTCACAGTGAAGAAAAACGGCTGGAAGACGAGGCGATGGCCTTGTTAAAGATTTTTAAATTAGACGGGAAACGAGACCACCTGGCCAAAAACTTACCCTATGGTGAACAACGCCGTTTGGAAATCGCAAGAGCGCTAGGAACAAAACCTCAGGTACTTCTTTTAGATGAACCTGCCGCAGGAATGAATCCAAATGAAACAAAAGAGCTAACGGAACTTATTCGTTGGGTCCGCGACCATTTCCAGATAGCCATTTTATTAATTGAACACGATATGAAGCTAGTGATGGAAGTGTGTGAAAAAATTTATGTTGTGGACCATGGCGAATTAATTGCAGAGGGCGCACCAAAAGATATTCAAAATAATCCTAAAGTTGTGGAAGCCTACCTAGGAACCCAAGATGAGTGATCCTCTTTTAGAAATACGCGACCTGCATGTTCACTATGGAGCGATACACGCTATTCACGGCATTGACTTGAAAGTCTATGCTGGTGAGATTGTAACTATACTTGGCTCAAATGGCGCAGGGAAAACCACCACCCTCCACACCATCTCTGGCCTTATCCGTCCCAGTTCCGGCAAAATATTATTTGATGGCCACCCTATTCACAAAACACCGGCCAATAAAATTGTCAATTATGGAATTGCCCAAAGCCCTGAAGGGCGAATGGTTTTTCCCGACTTAACAGTCGCAGAAAATATGGAAATGGGTGCCTATCTAAGAAGAGACCGAGCACAAATTAATGAAGATCAAAACTATATGTGTTCTCTTTTTCCCAAATTAAGAGAAAGAAGTAAGCAATTGGCCGGGACTCTCTCCGGTGGCGAACAGCAAATGTTAGCGATAGCTCGCGCCTATATGGCGAATCCTCGACTTCTATTACTGGATGAGCCATCACTCGGGATTGCCCCTATTTTAGTAAAAGCTATTTTCGATGCAATTGTTGAAATCAATCAAAAGGGCACCACTATTCTATTGGTCGAGCAAAATGCCTATGCAGCTTTAAAAATTGCCAACCGCGCTTACGTCATCACAACCGGTGAAGTTTTCATGGAAGGTCCTGCGGATGAGTTAATAAATAACGAAGAAATTCAAAAGGCCTACTTAGGCCATTAGAGGATAATATGAGCACTACTGAAATGACTTTTGATCAGGCGGTTAGCTTACTGAGAAATGCCGTTAAAGAGTCCCATATTAAAAACCAACGCCATCTCGACCTCTCTCTTATAAAAGCTGATGAAAGGGATCAATATAAGTTCGCGCTTATGAAAGTAAATCATTCTGTTGCAAAGGGTGATTTAAGCGAAGCTGACTTAAAGAATCTATTGGGACTTTAAAAACTGGGTAACATCTGGATGACCGCCCTTTCTCGCGTAGTAATGAATATCTTTTCCTTTAGCATCGACAACATCTGCCGAAATACCATTTTCTATTAGAAATTTTACGACCTCTTTGTTTCCTCTAAAAGCCGCCACCATAGCGAGGTTCATTCCTCCCATTGCCTCTTGTTTTAATCTGGCCTCTTTTCCGGCCAAGTAGAAAAAACATTCCTGGTGATCGTACTGAATGGCATAATAGATGGGAGACCGGCGTTTCCCGTCTGTTACATTGTTCTTAGCGCCTTTTTCTATTAAGGCAGTGACTATTTCGAGGTTACCCAATATGACTGCCTGGTGAAGGGCTGTTCTGCCATGTTTGTCTAATTGCTCTAGCATGGGTTGTTCTTCACTTAAAACTATCTGAACTCTTTTTAAATCATTAAGCCCTATTGCAATCATCAAGTCTGTCCGTATGTATTGCCCTTTTTCTCTTATCGATTGCACACTCTTCCCAAATTTAACTTTCTGTAATTCCAAATTACCTATAATTTGTTCAAGCCTTTCATCTAATCCCTCGACAAGTGTTTTAAATTTACCAGCATCTTGAGAATGACCTTTTATGATACGGCAGGCATCAGTAATTTTATCAGTTACAGTACGGATTGAACTATTTTCGTCGTCTGTCACATTTGCACTACCTCGCTCTAGTGCGTCGACCCCTTTCTCTCCAAAGAATTGAATTTGCTTAAATTTTTCTAATATATCTTTATCGATATCTTTAATTCCAAACAGTAGAGTTGAAACCTGTCTATAAAGAACCAACTCACTTTCTTCAGCCGCCGTTCCCAAAAGATCAGTCATAGAATCCAGCTTTAAGTAGACCTCGTCTAGCTCCTTAGCATCCAAAAATTCAAGTGTATTAATAATCTCTAAGTACTCGGGGCCTTCAAACTGGCTGATTAATAAATTTATATTAAAGCTTTTATCAAATTTTAATTCATCTTTTTGAGGTTTTAAAATTAGATTGGCCCATTCTTCAGCGATTAAAAAGATCTTCGAGATATTTCCAATTTTTTGATTGTCCCACCCGCTTCCAAAGCCCTCCCCTTTAGGACTCCCGTGGTGTTCACGAATAAGTTGGGAGGCCTGCGGCCCAAACTTTTTACTTTTGTTCACTAAATTGGCCATAGCACCGGCATGACCTTTGACTCTTTCAACCAATGGCATATTGTCGTTTAAATTATCAAGCTCACCGTTTGATCTAATAACCGCCTCCTCATCACTAAACAATAAGAGATCGTGAAAAAAGGCAGCGGTGGCGAGCGTGCTTTCAGGCTCCTCTAGAATCCAGTCCAATAATTTTGCACTATGAAGACTGATAAAAATAATTATCTGGGCGTAAAGCAATCTCTGAGAGTATTCTTCACTAAGTAATTTTTTTTCGACTTCTCCAAAAGAAGAAAAATTCTTAGAAATATCAAGCAATGAATTGACACAACTAGTGGCCAGGTCCGCTACTTCATTATCGATTCCTTCCCTTTGAAATTCTTCTGCAAAAAAGTTTAAGGTATTATCAAGAATCTTCAATTTTGCATCGACGTCGGTATCTGTTGATTCGATTGCTTTTTTTATAAATAAAAATTGCTCAGAAAAAGAATTTGTAAATAGTAACCTGTCGTTTGATTTTACGAAAAATTCACTATGTCCTTCTATGAAATTTTTTAATTCAGATTTATTTGGAACTTCTTCTGCCTTTAAAATTAATCGATAGTCATCTTTCTGTTTTAAATAAACATTGGTTGGGCAGTAGAGCAACTGAGTGAGGATTTGAATTTTGAAAGCAAAGTACTCTCCAAGTTCTAGCTCGGCCATTTGCTGGGGAGTAATATGTAATAATTTTGAGGTGTGACCTAAGATTTCTTTAATACTGGCATTTTCTTTGAGCCCAATATCTTCTTTTCTGGCCTGCTTTGGTTCACCTAACCATATGACAGTTGTATCAAGCTCCTGCGTCTTTAAGGCCAGGGCCAAGTCTCTAGCGAAGCTGAAAGAGTCAGAATTACCTCTAGCGATAATCAAGTCCCACTCGCCTAGGTCTTTAAAGTATATTTCACAGTCCTCTCTCTTGCGAGCTAGTGCGGTGTCGGCATTTAGGTAAACTTTTATGTTTACATTAAGTGTCATTAAATTTTGAGGCCGGTCGTCGAGAACCAGAATTTTTGCCATATAGGCTATTTTGCCATCCCTCCCTTTCCTAGGGTAGTTAATTTTCCAAGTATCCTGGCGGAATCTGCGAAGCTTTTTGGAATGCCATTAAAAAGCGCTTATGATAGATACAATTTTGATTAAGGAGTGGCTCGTGGCCCAGTGTAAATTTTGCGGAAAAAGTATCGTTTGGATGAAAGAAGGGCGAAAGAATACCCCAGTGGAAGAAGATGGTACTCCTCATACTTGCAAAGAGATGCAAGATTCTCGTAAAAGTCTTAAAAAGATAGAGCCGACTTCTCTCTCTAAAGAAGAGATCGCCCGTTACGAGGCGGCCATAAATGAGCAGGCCGAAAAAGCGAAGAAAAAAAAGAAATACTAATTCTTGCCCTGACAGTCCCAAAGAATCCAAATGGAAGATCGTTCTAACCAATTTCCATAATTATAAGCAAAGAGCCATTGAGGATAGGTGCTGTAATCGACGTGGCATTGCTTTGAGGGCAGTAATTCTAAATACTGTTTATAAGTTGAAGTTAGGAGATAACCCCTAGGTTGGGCTTGAAACTCTGAAAAATCTATCTTGATGGCCCTCTGTCCATTCTGAAGATAAAACTTTAACTCGAATTCAAGCGATGGCCTACTCCCCTCGTCTAGTACATAGATGATCTGGCCGGTGGCATAATTATGATAGAGGTGGGAGTAAATAAGAAGCGGAGTATGGGCCGGTTTAAAACTCATAAATAATAATAAAACCCCATTAACAAACCAAAGTAGGTTTTTTGTGATCCAGGTAATGCCTTTATCAAATGTATTTTCATTAAACAGAAAATTTAATGTATCGGCCGCCATCAGCGGCGCTAAAAGAAAGATGAAATTTAGAAAGCGCAATTCTTTATGACCAATAACCATGTGAACTACAAAAAAACTTAAAGTCACCCAGGTAATCGGGTGGCGCCAGCGTCGTCGCCAAAAGACCAGAGTCCCCAACATCAAGAAGAGAGATATAGGAGGAACTCCTTTTACCAAAATGGCCTTAAAATAATACCACCAAGGCTCTACGCCAAATTGGGCGGCCTTACCTTCTAGCAAATTCACTTTGAGGTAATTCCAAGGGACAAAAACCCATTCGCCATAACCCCAAAAATCGATCAGCACGCCAAGGCCCAGCGCTAGAGCTACTCCTAAGCCAATAGTAAGACTGCGAAAGAATCCATCCCTATCAAAAAAGAGCGGCCAGAGTAAGAGGAAGAAAAGGGGGATTCCCATTTGATAGCGCATCAAAAAGGCCAGCCCCATTAAGAAACCAGCGCAGAACTCCATGGGAACTTTTCGCGAAAATTCGTTCCGAAAATAAATCACCAGCGTCAATCCTAGAATAAAAAATGAGGTAGAGAGGTTTTCAGATGAAGTTCGGGCATGAATATAGGGAATAAACCAAAGAAAATTGACCATCCAAAGCAGGCATTTTTGAAATTGAGTGGCCCTAATTTCTTTTAGATAAGTGAAGGCCAGAAAGTTTAAACTAAAAAAGCCTAGCAATGTCGAAAGAATTCTCATCGTGGTTGACAAAAAATATGGATTGGTTAAATTAAAAAATTCGAAAAATTTGAGAAAGGGATAATAGAGAAAGGGCTGTGACCAAGAGCGAATCTGTTCTTGAAAGTCCCAAGGCAAGCTGTCAGGGGAAATTCCTCCCAACTTCATATTTAAAAATTCTATTATCTGAAAATGCTCGTCAGGGTGGGCAAAACCAAGGCTGAAAAGAGCGCAGAGTAAATGCAAAATAAGAGCGGGAAGAAGGATCTTCCTTTTAGAAAATTGTACTTGCATAGGTAGAGTTTAATGGATTCTTAAGACTGAATCAATTTGATAATTTTATTTAGAGAGCGATTACTTATATTAATACTCTTTATCGCCATCTCTCCCGAGACTCTGGCGGCAGCGAGCTCCGCGGTACTACTGGCAATATCGACATCCTCGATCCTAGAACGAGCAACATCCTGATTCAAGACACTCGTTTCAAGATTATTGGTAGCATATTGGAGACGGGACTGAGTGGCCCCCAGTTGCGCTCTCTGGCCATTAACGGTCATTATCGCCTCATCTAGAGACTCTAAATTGTCTAATGCATCGGCCTTAGTATCAATAGAGCTGGAGCTAATTGCAAGTTCAGAGGTATCAACATGGGCATTTTCGGTATCAAACACAATAGTACTTTCTTCTGTTGCAAACGCCCCTATCTGAAAATTTAATTCGCCCTCTTCTCCATTAATGACATTTGTTCCATTGAAGCTGGTGGACTCAGAAATCCTATCAATTTCTGCTAATAGACCGCCATACTCTAGGTTTAGAAATTCCCTTTCATTGTCACTACCCGTGTCCGAGGCCGATTGAATACTTAGCTCACGAAGGCGAACCAAAATATTTGAGATTTCTTCTAATCCGCCTTCTGCGGTTTGAACACTGCTAATTCCATCGTTGGCATTGCGAGTGGCCTGGCGAAGACTCCTGACTTGGGCATTTAGATTAGTAGCGATTGCCAAACCAGCGGCATCATCACCAGCGCTGGTAATTCTTTTTCCAGAAGATAATTGAGAAAGCACTTTTGCTCCGCGAGCTTCAGTTCTTCGCAAATTCATCTTCAATTGATCGACTGTTGAATGACCACTAATCTTCAGGCCCACATGTACTCCTAGCGAGGATAAGTCCTCAATAGCTGTTCGGTCGTTGGTGAGCAATACTTGAGTATTTTGGTTTATTTTTTGATTATTCAGGGTCTTCGTGTTGTAATTTGCGGATGCTTTCCCCTCGAGATGAAATATCCCAATACCGTGCATGGTTGGCCGAAAGGCTTAAAATGGAGCGCGAAGGTACTAAACGGCAGCCTCTCCACACCGCCGAGGTGAAGCATTGGGATGCCTTTCTTTTCCTTGTCCGTATTTTTCGATTCCTCTTGATCATTTTAGGCCTCTACAAGAAAGGTCAAAAAAATGCCCTGGCCTTAGAAACTGTTCACCATCAACAAAAGTTTAAGAACCTACCAGCTGCTTTTGAAAAGACCCGTATATTGCACCTTTCTGACCTGCATATTGATGGCATGCCAGAGCTATTGAAAATATTAAAAAAACAATTGAGGGAAATCGGTCCTGTAGACTTCTGCGTTTTTACTGGAGACTACGGCGTAAGCCCACTTAAAAGTGAAGACCCCAATCATCCTATGGTTTCCGATATGAAAGAAATTCTGGAATGTATCGATAGCACCCACCCTCCAATAGGAATCCTAGGCAATCACGACAGCGCCCACACGGTATCACTATTTAATGAGCTTGGAATAAAAATGCTGGTCAATCAAAAACTACAATTTGAAAAAGATGGCGAGGTTCTGCAATTCGTTGGAACCGATGATGTCCATTATTTCTATGGCCCACAATCACTTAAATGCCTGGAGCACTGTCAGGAGCACTTCACTGTCGGGCTAATACACTCTCCTGAGCTCTTTGATTTTGCCGCCGAAGCGGGAGTCGACTTCTATTTGGCCGGACACACCCATGGTGGCCAAATAAGGTTTTTTAACCGCCCCCTGATTACCCACCTAGATAGAGGTAAACAGTACTCTGCCGGCAATTGGAAGTACCGCCAAATGAAAGGTCATACCTCAGTCGGTGTGGGAACCTCAGGCATTCCTGTCCGCTACGGAGTTAACCCGCAAATTCTTGTTCACCAATTAATTAGAGAAGAATCTTAGGCGGCTGCCGCCTCGGCGTTGATGGCCTTATTGATTTCATGCCTTTCAATCGCTTTCATAGTCGCTTGATAGAGGCATTCTTTGAGGTCGAGCTTGTCGACATAGGAGTCACAAAGATCGACTACTTTGTCTTCAAATTGTGCCTCACAACCAGTAACTATAACTACTGGCAAGTTCCCAATAATTTCTTTAGAGAGTTCGATACCATTCATAAACGGCATCGAAATATCGGTTACTACTGCTGCTACATTATGATGATCAATAACTTCTAAGGCCTCTTTGCCATTATGGGCAATTAGTATTTCAAGCCCCCGGCTAGTGAATTCATGGCCCATTACTTCGAGTGCGTCTTCATCATTATCAACAATAAGGATTACATTATTCTGTGTTGTCATTTCCAACTCCCATTGGGATTTCTACCCCCCTATTATCGGCTCAAAACTGACACTCTTCTAAAATAAATACAAAATGCTCATATTTACCACTACTTACGGAGTTATTTCGGAATTTATCAAAATCCCCCTATAATCGGATATCTGCCCATTCTCGGTGAAAGGCGCTATTTTTCTGGGTTTTCTTTGACTTCACTGATGAGGGTTTCTTTTAGCGCATTGATGGCCTTTCGATAAGTTGAAAGGGGAAACTTCTCTTCCATTTCCTGGAAGATCCCAGGTACCGAATCTTTAGGGCTTTCAAATTTGATGATACGACCTGCGAAATACTCCAAAACAATGAAGAGTATAGACATTGCCGAAAGCCCTATCTTATAGGATTCCGCAAAGCCTACCCCGTTGCTTTGACCATGATGCTGACGAATAATAACGTCCGCGCCGTTGGGGGATTTAGGATATTGCTGAACAATAGTAGAGGCCAAATTGGCGTGGTTGCTGACTAATTGTTTTTCTTCCTCACTCAAATCCGCATCGTATAGCTGGCGCTTACTCTCAATTTCAATCAACCTGTCTTCAGCTAGAAGTATGTCGTGAAAAAAGGCCACAAAGACCAGCTTTTCGTAATTCTGCTGGAATTGCTCTAGTGAGCCCCATTGTAATTTAGGAATAACTTCATATCCAAAGAGACAAATCAAATGGGAGTGGCGATAGGCGTAGGAGCCCTTATTGTTGAGAATCGCCCTTAAGAGGGTCGCCATTTTTTTATTGTTTTGGACAGTGGCAACCATCGACTCCATGCTTGCCCGACACATTTTTACGGCATGTTCACTGACCTTCATATCTTTAAGAAGTTCTTGATTTATTTCATAGGCATCTGAAATGATTTCGACAGACTCTTCTTCTTTCAAATCTCCCGACTTTAATTTGGCTATCGATTGCTCCATAAGGTTGTCCATAAAAAGAATCCGATCTTCTTTTGGAACAAAGAATTCCACCAATCCATCTTTCTCATATCTCTCTATAACAGACTTATCGAACTCATCTCCCTTTAGAATTCTCTTAACGAATTGCTTGGGCCCCTTTTTACCAATTTTGATATAAACATCCACCGGCGAGACATTCATTAAGTAGAAATGCCCCAGTGGGATAGAAATATAATCCGGCATCTTAAGTTGTTCCATATCCTCTTTCGAAAGCCCCATAACCTTCTTAATCAAAGTGGTGATCTTATCGACTTTGAAATTTGTTGAAATAGTCTCAAACTCGATTCCCGAGAATTCAACCTCCCCCATGACAATGATAGGGGGTGGTTTTTCAGACATTTCATAGAGATAGCTTAAAATTTTATGGCCTGTATTTTCGATTTGGTCGCCATGCTCTAACTTATCGCGGCTTATAATCAAACGGATACTATGATCTTTGAGAAATTTGATCGCCTCTGCGGCACTCTCTTCGACAAACACCACGGCTCCGAATTCGGTAGAGAGGGCATGCTGCAAAATATCCATCGTGCCAGGATCATTTTCTATCAATAAGATATTAATCATAACTCCACTTTAACAGCAGAGCAGATAACCGAGCAAACTGGTTACGTGGTAATTGAGAAACAATCCCCTTACAATAGAATGCTAAGGAGAAATAATGATTAAATACTTTCAAGTGCATGAGAATGGCAGCACTCTCAAAACAGAAATCATGGCCGGTATTACTACCTTTCTTGCAACCGCCTATATTATAATCGTCAATCCAATCATCCTAAGTCGCGCGGGAATGCCCTTCTCAGGACTAGTCACCGCCACTATACTGGTGGCCTTTTTTAGCTCGGTGGCGATGGGCCTCTACGCAAAAAATCCCATTGTAGTAGCGCCAGGAATGGGCATCAATGCTTTTTTTACTTTCACCTTAGTGCTCGGGATGGGCGTGCCTTGGGCGACCGCTCTAGGGGCGGTTTTTTGGTCAGGGATAGTTTTTCTACTGCTTAGTATTTTCAATATCAGGACAAAAATTGTGGCCGCCATTCCGGCCAGCTTACAAAAGGCCATCGCTTGTGGGATCGGACTCTTCATAGCCCTTATAGGCTTGAGTAATGGAGGCCTGATCCAGGCCAGCTCGGCGACTATGATAACCTCTGCCCCCCTCTCGCCAAAAGTGATTACCTTTATGATTGGTCTCTTAGTAACTGCCTACCTTGTCATAAGGAAAGTCCAAGGTGGCCTCTTTTACGGCATAATATTGACCTCATTAATGACCATCCCATTGGGCCGTCTATGGGGCCAAGACATTCTTATTAGTTATAAAGGCCTCTACGCCCCGCCAGATTTTTCGCTGCTCTTCTCCCTTGATATCGCCGGATCACTCAAGTGGACTTTTGTCCCAGTCATATTTTCGATGCTCTTTACTGACCTCTTTGACAGCCTCTCAACTTTTGTCGGAGTGGCGCAAGCTGGAAATTTACTGGACAGTGACGGCAGACCTCGAAATATAAAGCAGTCATTAATAGTAGATGGATTTTCAACGGCTCTTTCAGGATTACTCGGCTCTAGCAGTGGCACCAGTTTTATAGAGTCCGCTGCTGGCATCTCACAGGGAGGCCGAACGGGACTTGTGGCGGTAGTAGCAGGGCTACTTTTTCTACCTTTCCTATTCCTATCTCCGCTGCTCTCGGTAATACCCGCCCTCGCCACCGCCCCTGTACTGGTGATCGTTGGAGCTTTTATGATGAAGCCGATAGTGGCGATTAATTGGAACGATTTGGAAGAGGCCTTCCCGGCCTTTCTAGGAATGATCCTTATTCCATTAAGCTATTCCATCACTCATGGCATAATCTGGGGCTTCCTCTCCTACGCGGCAATTAAAATAATGCGAGGTAAAATAAAAGAAGTACCGCCCTTTTTACATATAATTAATATCCTTGCCGTCTTAGCGTTAGTACTCAAGTAGCACACTCAGATAATTCTGAGAGTGTACCAATCTACCCTCTTAAATAAACTTAGTTTTCTCGATAAACTAAGTAAAGAGGGGTCCTTATTAAAATTTTATTAACAATCTTATTTCTTATCGCTGCTTTCCCGGGCCAAACTAAACTAGTCCACGGCAATGTAAACTCCAGTGCTGACTGCAGTAAAAGCGAGAGCTACTTGCTTTTTGTAACAACAAAAGAAGACCCAGGAAATTACCTCTATCAAGTAGCAGTCCCCTCGGGAGGAACTGTTGAGTTTAATCTTTTAAATGGCAAATATCTTATTGAAGCAGTTTCAAAAGATGGCTGCTTTGCTAAAACACAATTAAAGGTAGAACAAAATACAAAGGCCAAAGGCTTTTCAATAAACCTTGAGAAAGAAAATGCGCCGTAAATTATTACTAACATTCTTACTTCTTTTTCTGAGTTTACCTGCCTTAAGCTCTTCTGGAGTCTGCATTCAATGCCTGTATAACTACCGCCAGAATTATGGGACAGGGGTTTATTTCTCACCGCAATTCCAGGCGCAAGTCCCTTGGTGGCAACGCTATGGACAGCTCCGCTACAATAATTGGGGCTACCCAGGTATGTGGAATTCCCAACACCCCAGCCTTCACGGGCCCAGCTACCCTGGTGAAGGAAATTTTGTTGCGGCAAAACCAAATATCTATCTCTCCGGTAAGGCCGGGACTTCCTTTGACCTAAAGGTCCAATTAAAAGAAGGCAGTACTCTCTGGATTGCCTCTCCTGCAATAAGAGAAGCTTGGCGTGGAAGAATCGAAAAAGGTCAAAAACTAAAAGTTAAAAATGCCAGTTACCCCTATCTCTACATAGACTACCGAACAAAAGGTAAGAGCTTTCAATACCAAAAAGGATTCTGTGCCGAAAGAGTTCAAGTCATTCGGGAAATGCTCGGAATTTTAGGTGCGATGGGCTTTAGAGATAATGAAATTAAAGATTTCCTAGACCATTGGCCCAATAAACTCCCTCCCGCCAAACGCTTCTGTGTTTTTCCTCAAGAAAATAAAGAATTGCGCGAGCAATTGGATTATCTGATCACTCCCATTAAGCACCATAGTGTCAGGATGAATTTTCTGGTGATGATTGACCGCCAAGGAGTTCCTAAACCGTCACAGGGCTATCGTCCAAGTATCAAATCCCTAAAAAGCTCTGAGGTCTTTGAGCTGCGTGAATGGGGCGTCACCTTTGAGATTAAATAGAATTTGTATCCCCGCATATCTGCTGCTATAGTCCGGCCCTAAGCATCAATTTAGGGAACTCTATGAAAATCGCCACAATTCTCGCCTTATCGGCCTTTCTCTTGCCACTACTTACCTTTGCCGCAGGAATACACCTGGAAAACTCTAGGGACCTGGCGGACGGCGAGTACAAGGTTTGTTTTATTGGAGATTCTGGAGATGGTTCACTCAATCAATATATGGTCGCCAGCGGAGTCGCCGATGAAGGATGCCACCAAGTCCGTCACTTAGGCGATATCATTTATTCGGCCGGAGTAAAATCGGCGCATTCAATTAAAACCTACACTCGCTTTCGCTGGCCTTATCGCCGGATATTTAAAAGCAAACACAAGCCACAAATGTATATGAGTGTCGGCAATCACGACTATAAGAAAAATCCCAAGGCCTGGATCGATCTCGCCAAGAAACATAAAAATGTAACTATGCCCTCTCTCTACTACAGCGATTTTTGGAATGATATCTGCTTTTTTACCTTGGACACTATGGACAAGGGGCCGGTCCAAAATAAGTGGTTTGAAGCGCGCAAAGCTGAATCAAAAAAGAATTGTAAATTTACCGTCGCCTATGGCCACCACCCCTATATTTCAAGTGGCCGAAGTGCCGCCAAGGGAGAATCCAAGAAATGGTATGAAAAGCATATCGTCGGTCAAGTCGATATGTTCTTGGCCGGTCATGATCACCATGTCGCCTATGAAGGAGCTGTTTCGGGTACCCATTTCTTCGTTTCCGGCGCTGGCGGCCACGGCCTTCGCCCAGTCAGTGGCACCAGAGCAGGTGGATACGCGGTTGAAGATTTTGGTTACATCACACTGACTTTTAATCGCCTAGAGTCAGGCCAGATCGAGTCCGAATATAAAATCTACACTGTTAAAAGAAGAAAGAGCTGGTACCAACTATTCAAAAAAGGTGGCGTCATCCGTACCCTACGCCATTCAGGAAAACTTCTAGGTCACGGCATCCGTTAAGCTTTAGTACTCCGCTCCCAGACCAAAGGCCCAGGTGGCAAGGTCATTATTTTCGGTCAACGCTCCTTGAATTTTAGCGCGAGAAAAGCCCAGCTCTGACTGAAAGAATATATTTTCTGAGCTGCCTTTGAAGTTTAATTTGAGTCCTACATTGGCGCCGTAATTTTCAACATCGGCATCGAGATTATGACTTTGGCCACCTTCTACATTTATATGCGATTCAACCTCGACGTTTTGATGATGAAGATTGACGTAGGCCAAGACTCTTTCGGTTTTACGATATCCTACAATCAGGGCGGCTCCAGTATTGCGCAATATTGTCCGTGCTGAGACATTGGCAAATTTAT
>JABGVH010000091.1 GCA_018646195.1 Halobacteriovoraceae bacterium | reverse complement strand
TGCTGCTTCGGTATGACCAGCACGTCTTAGAACTCCACCATCTTTAGCGATCAATGGAAAAATATGTCCTGGACGGAGAAGGTCTTTACCTTTGCAATTAGGATCTACTAGTGACTCAATAGTCTGGCTGCGATCAGCTGTGCTGATTCCTGTTCCAGTAGAAATATGATCGATAGAAACTGTAAAAGCTGTTTCATGAAGAGAATCATTTTTTCGAACCATTAGCTCGAGATCCAATTCAACTGCTCTCTCTTTAGTTATTGGAGTGCAGATTAAGCCACGACCGACTGTCGCCATAAAATTCACAGCGTCTGGTGTGATCTTTTCTGCCGCCATCACAAAGTCGCCCTCGTTCTCGCGGTCTTCATCATCGAGTACAACAACCATTTTACCGGCTTTAATATCTTCTAAGGCTTCGAGAATTGTATTGAACTGATTCATTAAAATCCTTTGGAACGAATCCACTCTTCTGACAGTTTGGATCCCAAATTTGTAGGCCCATCGCTGTGAAAAAGCAAGTTTTCCACATATTTGGCCAATATATCCACCTCGAGATTGATTTTATCCCCAATTCTTAAATGGTTAAAGGTGGTATTCATCCAGGTATGAGGAATAATTGAAACCCAAAATCGTTTTTGGGTGAAAGAAATATCGGCAATTGTCAGTGAAATGCCATTGAGAGTAACTGATCCTTCTTTTACTAAGTATTTAAAATGACGGTCATCTGTTTCAAGACAGAGGTAATAGTTATTGCCTGAAGAGCTGACACTTTTAAAAGTCGCCATGCCGTTGACGTGGCCTTGAACTAAGTGGCCGCCGAGACGATCCGAAAGTTGAAGAGCTAATTCTAAATTCACCGACTGGCCCATTTTTAAGCAACCCAGAGTGGTTTTTGAAAGCGTCACTTCGACCGCTTGAAAAGTGAAAGTATCGGCCGTAAGCGAGACCGCTGTTTGGCAAACACCGTTAACAGAGACCGAATCATCAACTTCAATTTTAGAAACCAATTCGGGACAACGAACACTAAAAAGTCGCCCCTCCTTATTAGGAGTCGCCGAAACAACCGTGCCTGTGGCCTTTACTATTCCTGTAAACACAGCCCCTCCGGAATGGGACGGTAGGCTTCAAACATTATCTGGTCATCAATCGAGGTGTACTTTACTTTATCAAACTCGAGTGCATCAGAAATATTGAGAAGCTTAGTGTTTTTATAAGCGGCTTCTCCGTTGCCAATTATTTTTGGGGCAATGAAGAAAGTAATTTTGTCGTAGAGTTTTTGATCTATAAAGGAAGAGAAGAGGTAACTTCCACCTTCAACTAAAATAGAAGAGATTCCCATTTCCCCTAATTTCTGAAGGGCCTCTTCCATAGCAATTTTGGCGTTTCCAAAATCAGAGACCGTGATGATACGAAAAGGCCGTGCCATGAAAAAGCGCCTAGTTTCTGGGCTGGCTTCTTCCCAATTTTTATTGGCGGTGACGATCACCGTTTTTTCAGGGTTATCACTTAGTATTGTGGCATTTTTATCAATCTCTTCCGGGTCACCGACGACAACACGGAAAGGGATTTTACCTTTCGATTGAATTCCCATTCTAATATTTAATTGAGGATTGTCTCGATTCAGAGTATTGCGGCCGACGCAAACAGCATCGTAGCGAAGTCTCATTCGGTGAACAAGTGTCCGCGCTTTTTCGTTACTAATCCATTTTGAATCACCAGTTTCTGTGGCGATACGACCGTCTAATGTTTGAGCGGCTTTGAGATGAACGAAAGGAAGACCGGTTGAAATATACTTAAAAAAGACTTCGTTTAATATTTTTCCACGCTCTTCCATCAATCCTGTAAGGACTTCAATTCCCGCCAGTCGAAGTAGTTCTACTCCATGGCCAGATACTTTTGGATTGGGATCGAGATTGGCGATAACCACTTTTTTAATGCCCGACTTAATAATAAGATCGGTACAAGGTGGCGTTTGCTTATCTGTATGGCAGCAAGGTTCTAAATTGATATAAAGAGTGGCGCCAGTAACTTCATAACCATTTTCTTTGGCATTTGTTATGGCATTGACTTCGGCATGAGCTCCTCCATAGACCTTGTGGTAACCACGGCCGATGATAAGATCATCCATCACTATTACTGAACCCACCATAGGATTTGGAGCAACCGTCCCCAAACCTTTTTGCGCAAGCTCGAAGCAGCGCTTCATAAACACTTCATTTAACTCCATCGGAACCCCCATAACTCCATGAATCAAATATTGAGTATCCAAGAAAAGATGCTTTAACAAGGTCGATCCGGTACCCATGTAAAAAGTCACTTTGACACCGGTGCCAATGTGAGAATAGGGATAATTCTAACATTTACTATAATTCTAGCTATTTATTACCTATTTACGACGCATGGCGATATGGCAACTTGGTTGCACTTCGTTAAAGTCACATAGAATTTCAAATCAAATGGAGAGAGAGAAATGAAAAAGCTGACCTTAAGCCTAGTCGCTATTTGCCTTCTTGGCGCCACAACATTATTCGCAGAAGACCGCGCAACAGAAACAATTACCTATGAAGGACAGGCCTCTGAAGTACTTCGCTTAGTTGAAGCCACTGAAGAGACCCGCTACCGGGAAGAGGAGCAAGACACAACTTGTACTCGCCAAATTCCTTACACTGAAAATGTTTGTGCTAACGAAACTCGTTACCGCACACAATGCCATACAGAACCTGGCCGTCAGCACTGCTACACAACCTATGAAAGAATCTGTCGCACAGTTCATAGGACTCGCCAAGAATGTACCAATAAACCAGGACGAAGAGTTTGTCGGCAACAACCAGGGCGCCGACAATGCCGTACCCTTCCAAGTGGAGAACAACGATGTCGCAATATTCCAGGAAGAGAAATCTGTACTAACAAACCAGGTCGCAGAGTTTGTCGCCAGGTTCCTTATACTGACCGTGTTTGTGACCGTGTTCCCCGTCAACAATGTGATTGGATTCCACCACGCAATGTTTGCAATCAAGTCCCTTACCAAGAATATGTTTGTCGCGATGTAACTCGATACCGCACTGAAGAGTATGCTTGTACAAGAACAGTTCAGATTCCTTACCAAGTTCCAGTAGAGCTTGTTGCTGATGTCGATCTTTCTTTCAAAGATTCAAATTCTTTCCCTTCAAAGGCCAGCTTAACGCTTGCTCTTAATAAAGAAGGAAAAGTTGGACTTAAAGTAACTGACCTTTCAGAAGTACCTGCACTTATTCTTGCTAAGAAAAGATCAGCTACAAATCGTGATGGCGATGTCATCTCGGTTAAAGAACAGTACAAACTGAACTTCCTTGATAAGAAAGTAGCTCTTGCTCCTGTTGCCCAGCCAATTGACGCTGTGAAACTTAGCCATAAGCAACTTTCATTTCTTATCGGACCTGTTCACTCAACAACTTCTCTTAAACTTAAAGTTAAAGTTGTTCGTCAAAAAACTATGTTCCATTCAAGAGAAGTTAAGCTCGATAAAGTTCTTGAAGCCGGTGATTACACACTGACTCCAACTGAGGGCGGAACAATTGTGACTCTTAACTTTAAGCAGCATGGTACTGAACTCGACAAGAAGAAAAAACACGATGTATCACTTGAAGTTGGAATCGAATTCAACGCGCGGATCTTAAACCAAACTAGACCGCAAATGGTACAGACTAAAGAGATTACAATTAAGACAGCAAAATAATTCGAATCACTGGTTGTTTTACTAACAGCTAGTCGAGGCAAATTTGAAGGGCCCTTTTAGTCGGGGGCCCTTTTTTTTTGCTATACTAGGGAGATGAATTCCCCCATACCAGAGCTATTTACTGCAGTAGAAATTGAGGTCAACTCGGCCTGCAATATGAGCTGTAGCTATTGCCCTAATTCCGTCGCTAAAAGAATTGAAACAGGCGTCATGGATGAGGGTCTCTACCACGAAATAATTGCTCAACTTGAGGCCTTAAATTTTTCTGGCCGCATTTCTTATGATTTTTACAATGAGCCACTACTAGTTAAAGACCTGGCCCAAAAAGTTGCCTATACCAAAGAGAAGTTACCTAAATGCAATATTGAGATCTATAGCAATGGCAGTCTTTTAACTAAAGAAAGCCTGGACCGTTACTTTGAATGTGGGGTTGATAAATTTGTCATTACCCGCCATGAAGACGGTCAAAAAGGCTCAGGGGACTTTGAACAGCTTTATTCAGGATTAGACGACTCTCTCAAAGCAAAGATAGAATATAAGAATTGGAAAGACTTGCATCTTACCAACCGCGGTGGCTGCTTAGATGATGTGGGGGGAGTGACTCAGAAATTACTGCCCTGTTATATACCTCATCATATTGTCACCATTACAGTTAAGGGAAATATCGTGCCTTGCTTTGAAGACTTCTATCAAAAAAATCAAATGGGGAATATTTTAGAGACTCCTTTAATTGATATTTGGAATAGTCAAAAATATTCAAAATTTCGCGACGACCTCAAATTGGGCCAGCGCCATCTCTATGAAGCTTGCAAGCAATGCAATAGGGTTCAAGTGCTTCCGATTGATGGGGAGGGCATGTGAGCGAGTTTGAAGTTATCTATTCTTTAAATAATGGCTTTAAAAAAGTCGCCTTAGAAAATCCCCCCAAATTAAAGGCCGGCCAAGTTCTTTTAAGACCTCAGTACTTAACAATTTGCGGCTCGGATACTCACCATATGGAAATGTATCAAGGCGATAACCTGCGTTTGGGCCATGAGTGGGTAGCGCTAGTTGAAGAAGTTTCAAAGGGTGTTAAAAATTTAAAAGTAGGGGATAGGGTAACTGCCACCGCCGCAATAAGTTGTGGTGACTGTTCTTTCTGTATTGAAGGAAAGACAAACTATTGCAAAAAGGCCACTTACTTAGGTTCCGAAGAAATTGGCGCTCTTAGAAGTTATCTAGTGATGACCGAACATAATTTAGTATTGGTACCAAAAAATATTGAAAGAGCGGCGGTACTTTTTGAAGTGGCGGCAGTTGGTTTCGAAGCGGTTCAATTACTAAAAAGGCAAAACAACCAATCAAAGGATTTAACTATTTTTGGCTGCGGATCAGTTGGACTGATGAGTGCCCTCGCTGCCAAAAAAGAGGGTTACAAAATTCTCTTAGTAGATAGCGTAATGGCCAGAGTTGAAAGGGCCAAACGTTTAGGGTTCAAGGCCTGTTTAGATAAGGAATTACTACTCGACCCCGCTAACAAAAACTCATTCTCACAAATCATGGATTGCACCGGTGACAATGCTGGCGGTAAGGGACTTTGGAAAATGCTTCCCTATTACGCCGCCAAAGGCGCTACTGCCATAATGGTTGGCAAGTATAAGGGAGAAATTAGTATTATGCCGGACGTCTTGGGGCGCTTGGGCCTAAAACTAGTTTTCATGTCGGGAATGGGAATTGATAGTTTAAAAAATGCCGTTAGCAGTTTTTCAGATTCTATTGAGGAGCTTTCACACGAATTTATTACCGATACTTATAATAGTGACCAGGTAGCGGAAGCTTTTAAAAAAGCGTCAGTAAGAGAAGAGTCACTGAAAGTATTGATTGAAATAGGAGCAGGGTAATGTACTCCTTTGGTGATGAAGAAATTGAGGCCTTTAAGAAACTTGTTGAAAAAAGGAAGCTCTTTCGCCATCAAGGCAAAGATACTGAAAGTGAATGCCAATTATTTGAAAAAGAATTTTCAAAACATATGGGAGTCTCCCATGCCGTAATACTGAGTAGTGGAACCAATGCGCTATTTGCCGCATTGGCGGCCGCTGGAATCGGTCCCGGTGATGAAGTAATAATTCCCGCCTATACTTTTATAGGTTCTGCTTCGGCAGTGCTCTTAGCAGGAGCCATTCCAATCATCGCCAATATCGATCAAAGTCTGGGAATCAATCCAGAAGATGTTAAAAATCTAATTACTCCCCAGACCAAGGCGATTATGCCGGTTCATATGGATGGACTCGCCACTGACTTAGCGCCCTTAAAAGAAATATGCCGGGAACATAAACTGACTCTTGTTGAAGACGTCGCCCAAGCAATGGGTGGCAATCTATTTGGTCAAAAACTGGGAAGCATTGGGGATTTTGGCTGTTACTCACTTAATGAAAATAAGGTCCTTTCCTGTGGTGAAGGTGGAATAGTTATTAGTAAAAAGCGGAAGGACTGGGAACATAATCTAGCACTACATGATGGTGCCTGCGTACTCGGATTAACCCATAAAGATTCTTTTGATCCCCCCCAGCCTTTTTTAGGAAATAGTATGCGAGTCTCGGAAATTAGCGGCGTGCTAATGAGGACTCAATTAAAAAAACTGGATCCTATCCTAGAAAAATTACGAGAGAGAAAAGAGGCACTACTAAATGCAATGGGCCCTCTTGAAAATATTGCAATACCTAGAGGCGCTGACCAAAATGGGGAATGCTGTCTCTCTCTTCACTTGCTCTTTTCAGCTCCCGATCAGGCAATGGAAAAAAGTAAGGCCTTAAGGGAAAATAAAATCCTGGCCTATCCTGTTACCGCCAGACCGGCCCATGCTTGTTGGCAGTGGATGCACCTTTTTGAGGGCAAGGCCTCCCACCATCCAGCTCTCGATCCCTTTAATTTAACTGAGAAAAAATACCGCTACCATAAGGCGATGTACCTCGACAGTATTCAAATTCTCTCTTCAACCCTTAAATACGACCTCGATCTGGAAACAAGTGTTGAAGAATACCAACTGATAGGAAAAAAAATTGGGGAAATCCTACGTTCTTAAGATTGGGCTAAGTCTGTTAAGCTTATTTGCCTCACTCTTGCTACTAGAGGGTGGGATGCGAACTGTCGGCCATTTTCTTAAAGAAAAACAAGTGCTTCCGATAATTCCTGGCTACGATTCTGATAGTAATTACGAATCTTATTATTCTAAAAAGAAACCAAGCCAATTCACGACAATAGTGGCGATGGGCGATTCTTTTACCAATGGTGGGAATCTCGGCGATCTTGGTTGGAAAAAAACATACCCCTACCTGCTTTCAAAAAAACTAGAACGAGAAGAAAAAAATTATGCCATTGTCAATTTAGGTCTCTGTGAAGATACCACATTAGGCGTTTACACACGCCTCAAGGAATATTATCAAAAAAATAAGAATACCCCCAAAAAACCAGCAATTGTCTCTATCTTAGTCGGCGCGGCTGACATTTTTCACGTCCGCTCCGATGATCTACCAAGTTACCAACATATCGATCCGGAAGCTCTTTATCGTGAGGTCCAAAAAGATTGGGTCTTTAATTTAAGAATCTATAAAATGTACCGCCATATAAAATTAGTCCTGACTCATAAATACATCCTTTCAGAAAGCAGCGAGAAGGCCAATCTTGATGTTGTTGAAATAATGAAGCCTTACACTGAGGAAATTAAGAGGGGGCGACCAGAAAAAGCAAAAAATATCCTAAATAAAACCAACTCAAAAATTAAAGCATATATAAAGAGAGCCGACGGTAATAACGAAATTATAGATGAAATTCTCTCTGTTTATACTCATTCCATTGTTTATCCCAATGTGAACCTTAATCACTACGGCGAAGCCCTTGATCACCTGTTAGAAATTCAAAAGGAACTTCCAGGCCTTTGGGATACTCATAGTTTTCGTTACTTTGTGAATCAAACTTTTACAAAACAGAGTAAGCACGGGGCCCAGCATATTTCTAGTTTAATGCAAAAGATAGAGAGTCAAAAACCGCGATTCAATGCCTTCAAAAAGAAATTTAAAAATCGTTCGGCCTATGAAGAAGCAGTAAGAGTAAATCGTTTAAAAGTTTGGGACCAAATTATTTTATTTGCTAAAGAAAAAAATATTAAGCTGATTATTCAAAATTACCCTAGTGATTACTATGAAGTGAATCAGGACCTTCAAAAAGTAATCACCAAGCACGGTGTTCCTTTTATTGATAACCACTCACAATTTAAAATGCTAATTTCAAAAGAGGGAAGAACTAAATACCTGGCAGACGACGACCATGCCACTCCACTGGGTTACCGGATGATTTCAGAAAATGTAAAAAACAAAGTCTTAGATTTAGACAAGTAATCTTACTCGTCAGATTTTTCTTTAAATCTTAAAAGATAGGCGGCTCTTTCAATTTCAGGCAATGAATCTATAGTAGGAACAATCGCTTTCATTCCCATCGAGAGTTGATCCCAAGACAAATTCTCCAGGTACCAATCGAGAACTTCTTTCCGCCGCTTGAGAGGATAGGTAATCACTGAATTCTCTAAGGGTTCATAGGCATAAATAGGAGAGGGGCGGAAATTCATTTTCTTGCAATAATCTAGAAAATTGCCCATCTGCTCAGTGGTTCCCTGTTGGGTAAGGTAATTGACCACAAAACCCATATCACTTAAGCCCCGTTCCACCCGACTCTTATTGTAATCAGCAAAATCGCTAGCGGTCTGCAATACTTGTCCTAAATTTCCCTTCAAGCGAATTTCGGCGAAATTGTCAGCATCCCAGCTATCTATAGAAATTATAAAATTCTTAATTTTTATTTTATCTAAATAACCCTTCATTTTGTCGTTAAGCTTATAAGCGCAATTAGTGGTGAAGGTCCAAAGGCAGTCCGGATTAACTGGCGCCACCATATCTATTAAGCGCCAAGTATCTTTTTGCAGGAAGGGTTCTCCCGACAAAAGATCCATCTCTACCACAAAGGGAAAAATCTCTGTCTCGGCTTTTTCCCAAAAATTAATTTCATCATAGAGGCCATTGGGTTTTTTCCAAACATGGCACATGACACATTCTAAATTACACCAGCCATTAAAATTGGCGGTGAACTTAACTGGAGGTTTCGATTGGATTTTATCTAGGTCAATAAGAGGTAGCATTTTATTATTTTCAGAGCAGAGATTACAGCCTCGATGGCGAATCTCTCGCTCACAAGTAACGACATTTCCCGATAGGAATTCTTGGCGCCAGTTCTGCATGAATTCATTATTCCAAATTTCTTCCAAACTATTGTCTTGAATCATGCCAGCATGAAAATTACTTCCCTTTAAACGGCAGATTCCTACCTGTCCATCGGGCTCACAGATAATTGTTGTAAAGGGGACTGGGCAGAAATTTTCCGGAAGACCACGCTCTTTAAAAAGTTTCCGCACGTCATCCGGCTCTAATTCTTCATTAGTGATTTTGAAGCTATTTAATTCTGCCAGTTTAGATTTACTCATTCTCAGTATTATAGGGGTTTTTATTCCTAATTTCCATCCAGCGCTCTGGCTCTTCTATTACTTCAAAACCAAATTGTCGGTAGAGGTCATGGGCATCCCAGGTTCCAAGGCAAATTCTCCGCAATCCCTGTAACTTAGGATGATTCATAATCTCTTCCATCAATTTTTTGGAGTATCCCTGACCGCGATGCTCTTGCACTATAAAGACATCTCCAAGATAAGCAAAGGTAGCAAAATCGCTGACTATCCGAGCGAAGCCTATGCATTTTCCAGAGAGATAAACTCCAAAAGGTAGCGAGTTTTCAACTGATCTCTCAAAAACCTCAAAAGGAATCCCTTTCGCCCAATAGGATTCAGTTATCCAAGAGTGAACCAATTTTAAGTCGATTAACTTGCGATCATTATTTATATTGAGAAGTTTTTCCATTTATAAACCCAAGATATCCACCAACTCAATTTTCTCTCCCCGCAGTTTACTTAATCCTTTGGCCAAACTTTCCAAAGTTGAAAGAGTGGGGTTGGCGTCTTTTTTTAGTAGCGGATAAATTTGAGTGTAAGTAATACCCATTATGTAAGCTAGTTCTTCTTTAGAATATCCCTCAAGTAATTCATTCACACGCAAGCGCGTCTTCGGTTTTTTTCCACCGGGTTTTTTTTTCTTGCGAGGGATGTAAGGTCTTGTCATACTTTTTTCCGTTATTTTTACAAATAATTTATAAATTATACTTTGCATTTTATAATATATAAATTAATATTTCAATACACAAAGAGACAGGGACATAAAAGCCACACACACCTTTTATTGCTCGTATTGAACTTCCAGCACAGAATTGTGCAGAAGGATGAAATAACTCTTAAAAATTTCCTTTTTTTGTATTGCCGCGAGCTGCCCTCAATCTACTGCAGATTGGGTGCGGCTCCACTACACTTCCATTTTAGACAAAAAAAAGCCCCTATGATCAGGGGCTCTTTTATTCATTAAATTTCTTTTTACTAAACGTATCGATTAACGGAATACGAATGGGCTAATAAGCGTAAAAATCACAAGTGATTCCATAAGTGCAAGACCTAGAATCATTGGAGTCATAAGCTTGTCAGCAGCGGCTGGGTTACGTGCCATACCGTTAAGAGCAGCTGAAGCAGCGGCGCCTTGTCCACGTGTTCCACCGAAAGCAGCGATAGCTACGGCAAGAAAGTACATTCCACCTTTAATGGCAGTTGCTTGTTCTGGAGTCCATTGAGCGTCTTGACCAAAAGCGGCTGTAGCTGCAAGGAAAGTTCCTAGTGCGATGATAATTTTTTTCATGTTGTGCTCCTATAGCGTTAAGTCGTTATATTAGTGTGCGTGCCCTTCTTCATGATCGTGATGAACACATTAAACGAATGGTGAAGCGTGGTGTAAAAGGACGTGTGCTGGCGATTATGGACAAGCCTGATCGATCTCAACTTCCAGAAGCACCTGGTGTAGAGATGCGTATAAT
>JABGVH010000132.1 GCA_018646195.1 Halobacteriovoraceae bacterium | reverse complement strand
TAAACCTAGGCTCGAGCGAGCGTTCACAAAACGCCCAAACCACCGTGGTGGTTGGGATGTCAGGTGGAGTCGATTCATCGGTTGCCTGCCTGCTCTTAAAAGAGCAGGGCTACAAAGTAATCGCCATGTTTATGAAAAACTGGGAGGAAAAAGATGAGAATGGTGTATGCCAAAGTGTTAAAGAATATCGTGATGTGGTCAATGTCTGTGAGAAGCTGGATATACCCTACTATTCAGTTGAGTTCGTCAAAGAGTATCAAGAACAGGTCTTTTCCCATTTCATAAAAGAATACAAAGAGGGACATACTCCTAATCCTGATATTCTCTGCAATCGTGAGATCAAATTCAAAGTCTTCTTCAATAAGGCCAGAGAGCTAGGCGCCGACTTCTTGGCGACTGGTCATTATTGCCAGACCCAAAAAATTAATAATCGCTTCCAGTTAGTAAAAGGGGTCGACCAAGGTAAAGATCAATCCTATTTTCTCTACACCATCAAAACAGAAATTCTCGAGCATGTTCTCTTTCCAATAGGACACCTTGAAAAGCATGAAGTCAGAGATATAGCCAAGGCCTATGGTCTCTCAACCGCTGGTAAGAAAGACTCAACTGGCATTTGCTTTATAGGAGAGCGGAACTTTAAAAACTTCCTCTCCAATTATATTTCTCCTTCCAACGGGCCCTTTAAAACTCTCGATGGGACAATAGTCGGAAGCCATTCCGGCGCCCATTTTTACACCTTGGGACAGAGGAAAGGTTTAGGGCTAGGAGGTCCAGGCGCTCCTTGGTTTGTAATTAAAAAAGACATGCGTGAAAATACCGTCTACGTCGAAAGAGGGGAGCGCCACCCGGCACTTTACAGTGACGACCTGGTGGCGACCGATATAACTTGGGTAGACCCAGAAAATCCTCCTGAATTTCCATTGAGCTGTAAGGCCAAAATTCGCTACCGCCAAAAAGATCAAGACTGTACCATTACCCTCGATTCGACTGGAAAATTGAATACCACCTTCGCCATTCCACAGCGTTCGATCACACCTCGCCAATCCTTAGTTCTCTATCGTGAAGTTGAGGGGCTGCAAGTTTGTTTAGGGGGAGCTATGATTGAATCCGCAGGCCTTGATTATGACTGCCAAAATAAGATACTTCCAAAAATCGTCAGTCTTTAAAATTTACCAATATTTGGGATCGTTCAAGTCTTGGCCTTTATCACCGGCCCGGTCCTTTTTCTTTTCTGGGCGGGCCTGATAAGATAGGCAATCAGCGCCTGTTTCTTGTTTAACCAGAACCCAGGGCTGAGTCTTAGACTTAAAGCCAAATTTGCGGCATCCACTTGGAAGATCGGGGTCCCAGGTGGTGTAGAGATGGCGGCAGCCCTGACAGCCGTTGATACTTTTTGCCATAATTCATTATAGACCTGGAAAAGGGGATTTCTCAGCTGGGCAAAATCTGGCCATTGTTTGGGCAGAGCGACCAAAAATTGGCCGAAGGGCCAGTCCCAAGGCCTCTAAGTACCCGAAATGGAGCACAGCAAAAAGCTCAATTTTGGCCCCAATAATGCAAATAAATAACTGAAATTGGGTCATAAAGACCTTGGAAAACGCGTCCCCATGGAAAATTCTGGTAATAACGATTCAACAGAGCAGAGCCGCCAAGATAACTTGGTTCTGTTCCCTAGTTCTAAAAGCTTTCCCGAATCTGACGGTCTCAGCGACCCGCTAGACGAGCTCTTGAACGAATTCTCTCACGTAAGCGACGAGGACTTAGGGTTGGCCCCCGAGCCGCAAACTGAGCCGGAACCGGTTCAGATGCGCAGTATTGGTGAGCAGGTAAAGTGGAATGAGCTGTCCCCAGAGCGCCTAATGGGGGAACTCAAAAATCAGATCGAGGCACTGCAAGAGGCCCACGAAAGAATCGAATACTACATCGCAGATATCGAGACTCATTTACCATCTAGACGATAGACAACCCCTCCAAAATAATTTATCTTAACCGGACCTCGTAAAGACCTTTTTATGATGCCCAGGTGGTGAAATTGGTAGACACGCACGCTTGAGGGGCGTGTGCCGCAAGGTGTGCTGGTTCAAGTCCAGTCCTGGGCACCATTTCTTTTTAAGTCTCTGAAAATAAAAACAACTTACTTAGCAAGGGTTAGAATAGGGTTAACTTCTTGTTCTTTACTCTCTCCGAACCCAAAATATTTAACCGTAGATTGAAGATGCTCCAGCG
>JABGVH010000050.1 GCA_018646195.1 Halobacteriovoraceae bacterium | reverse complement strand
TAAGCCGGCTAAGTAGATCGGTAGTTGATTTCCTTAAGTTTGTGGCCCACTGTGAAAAATCTCAAGTAGACATTGTGATAATTGGTCTGGATTTAGATACTTCGACGCCAACAGGTCGTTTGATATTGGTAATTCTAATTGCACTTGCACAATTTGAAAGAGAAATGACAAGTTCTAGGGTTAAAGAAAATGCTTTAATTCGGTTAATAAAAGATGGGAAGATTAATGGTGCGGCTGAAATTCTTGGTTTGGACAGAGACCCCAACCTTAGAGGTCACTTTGTTAGCAATGAAGAGGAACTAATAAGATTAGAGAAAATTTTACGCCTACTTTTAAAATATTCTAGTAAAAAGAAACTTCTTGATGATGCTAAAAAGTTTGGGTTGGCGGGAAAGAAAGGAAGGAAGCTAACTTCTCACATGTTGGATATAATTATTCAAAACGTAAAATGGAGATACAGAGGTTTATGGTATATCAATAAAGGAAATGAAGCCGCTGATCCTGAATATTTATCAGAGGCAGAAAAGTTTAAAACTATAAAATTGCCACATGGGCCTCTGATCGACGTTAAATTATTGGACCAAGTGCAAGACAAGATTAACGATACATGGGTGAAGAAAAAGAGAGCCGGAAAAAACAATTATATTTATCTCCTAACTAATGTTCTTTATCACGAGGATGGAACTAGCTTTAGTGGCGAGCTTGGAAAGGGGAGGAATCAAGATTATCGTTATTATAGAAATTACTGCCATAACGTACGTATTCGTTGTGATGAATTAAGCAAAGTTATTGTGGCGCGGGTCAAAAGGTACTTCTCTGATAACGAGCTATTTGAGTCAATGGTTAAGGATGCCATAAAGAAAAGACAGGCGGGTCTGCCAAAAATAGATAGAGAAATTAAAAGTATTTTAAAAAAATTATCTGATTTAGAGATCAATGAAAAAGAATTGAGTGGACAGCTAATTACTCGAAAAGACAAAGCCGGTGAAATGTTCTTTGGATGGTTGGAGAAGCAAGTAGAAAGTATTGTTAGAGAAAGAGGTCTATTGGAATCTCAGCTTTCGGAATGTGAAATCTATAAGGAAAATATTTTAGAAAAGGCCGGCTTAGTGGATTTGAGGAAAACGGTGAAACAATTTGTGAAAAATTTTGAGCGATTAAATGGGGTTGAACAGAGGGAACTAATTGAAAAAATCGTTAAAAGGGTCATTGTTAAAAAAAATAATGAAATTGATTTGGAACTTTTTGGTGAGAAGCCCCCTGTGGTCCGGCGGGACGCCGGTTCGTATAGAGAAGTAAATGGGGTGGCCGATGGGGCTCGAACCCACGACAACCAGAATCACAATCTGGCGCTCTACCAACTGAACTACGGCCACCGCAGATGTTGAATGCTTATTTATAGGGTGTGGTCCTTTATTCGTCAATTGGCTTTCAATGTTGCTACGTGTTGATCTCGATAGTTTTGGTAGGTTTATTTTGACAGGCCCGGGCCGGTGCCGTTAACATTAAGATAATCAATAGCTTAAACATCATTGAACCAAGGAAGAGGTGAAGATGAAGGCCTTCAGATTTACAATTCTTGTACTTACATTACTCAGCGCAGAAGCCTATGGCTTCGGTACCGGCTACTCTTCGTACCCACTAGCACCCAATAAGAGACTGCTTTCAGCTGAATTCACGGGAGTTACTTCGGTAGGTGGAGGCGTTGGGGTTCAGGGTCGCTACACTCAGAAGGTCAATAAGCAGGTGTCGGTGGACGCTGGGCTGGGGATTTCAGGGGGCAAGCGCACCTCGAGGCTTTTTTTAGGCGCCGATTACATGATTATTCCAGACTATAGTAAGCAGCCTCGTATCAGCGTTAAGGGTACCATTATGAATGCAAAAGATTTCGGCCAGCGCCGCAATTCAATTGCTTTCGCACCGACTATTTCAAAAGGTTTTTCTTTTTGGGGAACCGAGGGCTTTCCTTTCTTAAGCCTTCCTTACGGAGTTCATCTCAACTCAGATAATAATAGTTATGAGACAACTCTCAATGCCAACTTAGGCATGACAGGCAATCTTCCAATTGAAGGATATCGACATTTAACCGGATCTATTGAGGGATCCATAGATTTGAAGGATAGCTATACTGGTATTTTTGCTAGTGTAACTTTCCCTTTAAATTAACCGGTGGAACTTAAGCTCGTTTTTTCCGATTTCGACGGGACGTTAACTCATGGACAAGAGTTAACACCCGTCTTTTTTGACGTTCTCGATCTACTGACTAAAAAGAAAATTCCATTAATTATTGTAACTGGCAGGAGCAAGAGCTGGGCGCATTTCTTTCTGACCCATATTGAAAATATACCTTACGTTATAAGTGAGGGGGGAGGGGTCATCTCTTCCAAGAATCATATCGCTGGTCGCAACCTTCTGAGCGATCACTTAATGGTTCCAGAAATTGAGGTCCGGCGATTAGAACACTTTACCGAAGCTTTGAAAAAGAGATTTCCAGATATACTCCTAAGTGTCGATAGCTTTGGGCGCCATACAGATCGGGCGATTGAGCTGTCTTACCTAGAGGCCAACGAGGAGAGAGCGCAGAGTATTAAGGAGTTTTTAGAACTAGAGAATATCAATTATTCTTGTTCTAATGTGCATCTTAATTATTGGTGTGGAGATATTTCTAAATACACCGCTGTTAAGCATCTCTTAGTTAATACCCTGAAGATTGATGAAGAGTCTTGTATTTATTTCGGGGACGCTCCCAATGATCAGACTATGTTTGAACACTTTGATAATTCCGTTGGTGTAAGTAACTTGAAAGAGTTTGAGGCCCAGCTTAGTTATAAACCGTCTATTATCCTGGAGGGTCATCAGAATGAAGGCCCTTCAGGAGTTTTTAATCATCTGACCAGCATTTTAAAGTAGCTTCTATTTGCTCTTCTACTTTTGATATTTCTATTGAGAGGTGTGAACTCATCCATTCTTTTAGGTCGCCTGGAATCTTAGATTTGAAGGTGGTTAATTTATCCTGGTATTTTATTTTGAGGGCGGTGGCGTGAAGAGCTTGCCTGGGTAATTCAAGCAATTGGTGATCTTCTTCTGTCGCGGTTTCTTCTTTGAAGCGTTGGAACATGGGAAAGGAACCAAGATAGATTTTATCTCCCAGTAGCGGCAGTCCATTGGCCAGGGCATGCACCCGAATTTGATGCTGGCGACCGGTTTTTGGGAAGGCCAGGCCAAGGGCATATTCTCGCTTATTTTTATGACTAATTTCAGTATGTAAGATTTTGAAATCGGTCTCTGCCCTTTTCCCATGCTTTGAATCTTTGGGATGGTGGCGAATCCAGACTCGATCGAGTCCATCTTTGGGGCTATCTAGTCGCGCTTCTTCTTTGAATTCTACTTTATCGTGATAATGTTCCTCTTTATCTTGGCCTCTTTGGATGACCGAAATAAAGAAATAGCATTTTTTAACCTCTCCTCTTTCAAATTGGGGAGTCAGCTTAGAGGCCTCTTTCGGGTCTGTTCCGAGTAGTAGAACACCGCTAGTTTCTCGATCAATACGGTGAATGGAGTGAACAGTTTTATTTTCTTTGTCTTGAAAGTAAACGGTCGCGCAATTGAATAGGTGTTTACCTGTGGGATGGGTCGCCATATAAGCTGGCTTTGAAATGACGACGATTTTTTGATCCTGGAAAATTATTTCAGGAATGGTCTGCAGGGCAACTTTTTGGCCGTTCCACCACTCGTCCTCGTGAGTAGTTTTTGGAATCACGACTGTGACCTTTTCTCCAAAATGCAGTTTGGAGGATGGTTTATTCTTTCCAGGTCTGTCGTGAATAATTATTTCTTTCTTGGCTATTTTTTTTTTAATTTCTTGTCTTGAGTAAGCCGGAAGGTATTCTTGGATAAATTGATCCAAGCGCATTCCATCGTAGACTTCATCTACTAGGTAGACCGCCTGGTACTCTTCTTGAGTAAATTTTTTAGTCAGAATGCTCATGACATTTAGGGTGGCTAATATTTTTCTTTAATTATGTATTTTAAATTAGAGATTGCTCCTCTCATGGAATAGCCAATATTATTCATAAGATTATCAACGATTGTTTGGATTTGTTTTCTATTGTTTTCACTTAGTGGAGAGGAACCATCAGATCGTTCTCCCTTTTCTTCTTGAACTATTTCAGATTCATAGAAAACTAAATTCCTGGCAACAATTTGGATAATCTTTTTCTGTTCGGCCCTAAAGGATTCCTGAAGGCGGTCTGAAAGTTCTGGGAAGACTTCGCTGTATTTAATTGCCTTTCCAGGGTGATCAAGTGAAAAGGCGCCTAGGCTAGAGATCATATGAGATCGGAATTTAGCACTGTCTTCTTTCAGATTTATCGAGCTTTCAAATTCTTTAATATTAAAATCATCAACAGCCTCATATTTCCCCGTTATCGAATTCTTAACTTTCTCGCCTTTTATAAGAGCACTAATATTTTCAATATAGCGCTTAATATAGTCTTCGTAAGAGCGTCCATCGACTAAGCCTAGTGAGTCTCTTAGCTCTCGGTCGAATTTCTCAAGACAGTATTCTTTTATAAGTGCTAAAAAACGTGCCGGGTGGTGATAATCTGCCTGTGGAGTCATGTTTAGAAAATCATATTCATTTTTTCGAGTAATTAAGGATTGAAGGTGCTCAATAACTTCAATGAAAGAGATATGTTTGTAGTCATTTGTTAATGAGTAAATAATCTTTTTTACATCTCTTGGAGAAATTCCGAATTTTCCTTCGTATAGGTTTTCGTCTTCGAATTCTGCTAGAAGGCTGGCCTTTCCATTGGTAAGGATCTGTTTTGATTCCACATTTAAGCGTTCCGGTAAGGACTCATCACAAATAAAGAGAGTTTTTTCAAGTGGGTTCAGATTTGTTGTAATATTTGCAAGCTTCTTATCTTGGTAGTTCTTAACCTGAGGAGAGCGCAGCCGGCTCATGACCGAAAAGAGACATAGCGCTCGGAGGGCGTAGGGCTCAAAATGAGATTTTTCTTTCAAGCCTAGAATCTGTTCATTGTAGATTTTTTCCTCTTCTACCACATCGAGCAGGTAGGGAACCCGAATAAAATTAAAGCGCCCTTTAAAGGAGTTAAAATCTGGGTGTTGTTTGAAGGCGGCCAGATGAATTTCATTTGAAGTTCCGATAAAGAAAATATCGAGGGCAGTTAAGATGCCTCCAAGATTCACATTTCCGGTTTCCATGGTTTGTAGTAAGTATTTATAGGAATCAAGCGGGCGCTTGAGAAGGTCTGAATATTCTAGAACCCCTCTATTGGCCATAACCACTTCTCCCTGTAGGGAAAATAGGTTTAAGGATTGAAGTGAGGGAGGTAGTGAGGCCAGCCTTTTATCCATTGTGATTTGTTGCATTCTCGCATCGACATGGATTTGAGGTTCAATAGTCACGGCAGCGGTGGAATAACGCTTACTAATCTTAAAACGCTCTACTCTAATATGCTTTAAGACGTCGGTGTGACGGCCTTTATAGTTTTTTAAGAGAGCATCGTAGATCATACGATTTCTTTTTGATAGGTCAGATCGGTAGAGATATGATTTTCGGACAGAATCGAGAAGCTCAGGAAAATCTTGAAGCCTTTCTTCGATCAACTTTTGGCGTGGTACCAATGGTATTAATAGCAGAGGATGGTCTTTTAGTTCACTATTTATAATTGCTGATACTTCTTTATCTTCTAGATGGGCGAAGGAGGGGACTTCTCTTGTAACCTTTTCTGTCGAGAGACCTACTGAACCTTTGATATAATGCTCTAAGGGAAAAATCCAAGAAAACGAAAAGAGCGCCCCTTCATCCTGAGCTGAATACTCCTCGGCTCCTTTCATGAATTTACTGACTAGTGAAGATTTACTAGAACCGTTAGGTCCGACTAAGAGAATAAATTTATTATTAAATCCCTCTTCTTCAAAGTTTTTTAAATTTTCAACTAACATTTGTTGGACTTTATCTTGTCCAAATACTGGAGGGCAGTCGGTGTGGTTGGTTTCGAATAGTTTTAATTTGCCACTTTCGGTCTTTCCAAAATGCGATAGCATATCGTGAAGGTATTCGTAGCTAGGACGGCATTCTCGGGGAGCGTGCTCTTCAAAAATTTTTATATATTCGGAAAAAGAGTGGACCTGAATAGTGGTATCTGTTTCTTTTTCTAATTCTTCAATCCAGTCCATTTCGGCCCCTTTTCATTGGATAGACAATGCTCTTTTATTATAAACTCTTTGGATAAGAGATTTAAGGGGGAAAGCTCTCAATGCGCCCAGCTATTATTAAAATTTGCCTAGTTTTGCTAGTCCTTGCGGGTTCACTGTTGGGCTGGCTTGAGTATGCAAAACCTGAGCAAATCGTTCAGAAAAGGCGCCGGCTCGAAGTACTTTTAAAGGCCTCTCACCAATTAGGCCGCTTATGGCGAGAGGGGCAGCAG
>JABGVH010000199.1 GCA_018646195.1 Halobacteriovoraceae bacterium | reverse complement strand
TGATTGTCCAAATATTTTAAAAGGAGAAATTGGAAAATTTATCAGTAACGACAACAAGGCCAGATATCATGAATCATTGGGTAATGTGACGCCAGATGATGTTTTTTATGGCAACAGAGAAAAAATAGTTAAAGTTAGATCAGAAAAACAACGATTGACTTTTATGAGAAGAAAAGAATACAACCAACTTCTCAGTCAACTTTAACGTGTTAGGACGTAAAAAGAGACGGTTGTTCCACTTCTCCTGAAGATTCACAGTGGCACCACCGATCCAGCATTAAATATTCATCAGGCCTATGTAGAGACTCCACTTTTTAACGGGATTAATTTAAAGGCCGGTCGCCAAATACTTAGCTATGGGGATCAACTTATTATATCGCCACTTGAATGGAGTAATGTGGGGCGAGTATGGGATGCCCTAAAAGTAGAGAAAAAAGTAGGCAGTGGAAAAATTGATTTTTTTCAAGCCTATGGCTCTAATAATGACACTACCACTACCGAAGGGGACGACCATGTCTTCACTGGACTGTATAGCATGTGGGATTTTGGGGAATACCTAAAAGAGACAGATTTTTACCTACTTCGAAACCACAAGAGGGCAGATGCCAATGCTCCGCTTACCTATGTCGCTGGCTTGAGAATTACATCAAAAAAAGGCGCCATCGATTACCGTTACGAAGGAACCTTCCAAAAACAAAACTTAGAGGGTCTTAATAACGTCACTGGTTTTCAAGAAGATTTAGAGGTTGGTTATAATATTGGGGCCAGTGGCTATATGCGAGTGGCGGCAGAAGCTTTTATTGCCTCTTCTCATTATAATCAGCTCTACCCGCTAGGACATAAGTACCTTGGGCATGTTGATTTGCTGGGACGCCGGAACTTAAAAGGCTTTGGTGCATCCTACCGAATGAAATTGGCGGATGATTTAAAATTTTGGCTGACCTACCAATCTTTTAGGCGCTATAAGCGCAAGGCCAGTGTTTTTAAAGTAAATGGTACTGCCTACGCAGGGGCCTCAAACTCGAAAGACCTTGGGCAAGAAATTGACTCTTGGGTAAAGTATAGTCGGGGTAACGATGGCGATTGGATACTAGGTGGCGGCTATTTTATGCCAGGGAAGTTCTTCAAGGATCAGTCAGCGGCAAAGGATGATGCTGTGCGATTCGGCTACCTAATGTATATGGTTAAATTCTAAAGAAATTTCCCAAAGTGACTTAAATCGATCACAATGGCCAGTATGAGAACTTTTTCTACTGGCCATTTAATATCTCTAATTATGCTGTCTAGCTGTACTTGGGCGCATAATAAAATGAAGCCGGTCGAGAGACCTGGCTGGTTTACTTGTGCTAGGGCGTCCGACTGTTCAATCGTCCGCAATCAATGTGGCGGTCCTCGCTCGATCAATCGAAACTATGAACAAGAATTTGCCAGCTATTTAGTCAAAAAAAATCAGTTTGAGCCTTGCCTAAAAAGCTACGAAAAAGAATGGCCTTTTAGGCTTAAGGCAATTTGTTTCGCCGGTAAATGTAAACTTAAATAGGGAAGGATTATGAAAAACCTTGATCAGTGGTTAGAGCTTTATGGAGTAAGTCACCAGAACCCTACTAATAAATTTATTCACAAAGTCTGTGTCCCAGCAATTATGCTTTCACTCTTAGGTTTATTATGGTGCATCCCAACTCCTGAGCTATTTGGCAAACTGCCCTTTTTAAATTGGTCGACACTCTTTATGGTTCTTTGTTTTGTATTTTTTTACCTAAGGCTCTCTTTAAAAGTCTCTGTGCTGATGGCAATTATGGTTGTTCCGATGTTTTTATTGATAGGTTATGCCGATGGACTTGGACTTCCGCTAGTGCATATTAGCTGGATCATCTTTGTGGTGGCCTGGATCGGCCAATTTATAGGCCATAAGATTGAAGGTAAAAAGCCCTCTTTTTTTAACGATCTTCAGTTTTTACTAGTGGGACCTATTTGGGTCATTAAAGGCCTCCTTGGAAAATAAATAGCGCAGTGCATTTCTTGTTTTAGCTGACGGAATTACTTCGGTTTTGGGTTAAAAAATGCTTAAATTGGGAGCGATTTTAACCACACAGAACAGGACTTCAAATGAACCGTTTGCTCCCAGGCTTTGCCGCCTTATGGCTCTCCCTTTCTCTTTGTCATACTTCTTATGCTGCCGAAGCTTTTGGCCAACCCGGGGCTCAGGCCAATTGGGCCTCTGCTAAAAAAATGCAGGTGGGAACTTTTAATGAAAAAAAGAAAAAATCTCTCGTTTGGTTTACCAGTGCCAAAGGTATTTTAACGGAAGTTTTCTATCCAACAATTGATACCGGTCAAATTAAAGATTCTCAGTTTTTAATTACTGACGGAAAAACTTTTTTCCATGAAGAAAAAAAAGATCTTAAACATCAGGTGAATGTAAAATCGCCATCCAATGTCGAGATGGTTAATAGTGATAAGGAGGGACGTTATAATATCTCCCATACCTTTTTCACTCTTCGGGATGCTTCTATTTTAGTAGAAGAGGTAGTGGTTGAGACTTTTCAAGATGGCCTATCATTCTATCTTCTAACAAACCCCCACCTCAACAACACTGGCTCAGGAGATTCGGCCTTTATAGACCTCAACTCTTTCTTGGTTAAGGATGGAGCTACTACTCTGAGGATTCAAAGCACGATTGGCTTTAGCGATATGTCGGTTGGCTTTGTTGGAAGTTCTGATGGCTGGAATGATCTCAATGACAATTTTAAAATGGATCATCATTTCACAACTGCTACTAAAGGAAATGTTGCAACCTTCGGGAAAATGAATATTATCCCCAAAGCAGGCAAGACGAAATTTTGGATTGTCTATACAATGACGGGGGAAAAAGATCTCCTTGATAATACAGCTGCCATTCTTCCTGATTATCAGGGAGGAAAGGCCGATTATATTAATAGTTGGGACAATTATCTTAACCAGAAAAAAACACCAAGTGGTCTCAGCGCTGTTGAAAAATCGCTCTATAAGCGTTCGCTTTACACTCTCAAAGTACACGAAGATAAATTAAATCCTGGCGCTTTAATAGCCTCACTATCTATTCCTTGGGGCGAAAAGCAAATGGAAACTCCTGGTCAGAAAATTGGTGGCTATCACCTGATATGGCCTAGAGATCTTTACCATGTTGCCTTGGCGATGCTCTACAGCGGTGAGCTTGAAAGCCCTATGAACGCCCTTAGATTTTTAAAGAAAATCCAATACACTGGGAACTCAGGGCATTGGGATCTTTCACCTCGCTTTATTCCTAAGTCTGGGGCCTTTCCTCAGAACACTTGGGTCACTGGAGAAGATTATTGGGGAGGTCTACAATTGGATCAGGCAGGTTACCCAATTCATTTATTCTACCAGGTCTTTAAAAGGGTTCCACTTGAAACTCAGCAAAAAATGATCACTGAATTTGGCGGTATGATTCGTAATGCTCTTACTTTTATTTTACGTTACGGTCCTTGGACTCAGCAGGAACGTTGGGAAGAAAACTTTGGTATTTCACCCTCAAGTTTCTCAGTCGCCACTTCCGCTTTAAAAATCGGTGCGGAGCTTTTTAAAGGAATTCCTCTTGGTAATTGGTGCCAGAAAACTTCACATGATTGGCTTAATAAACCGGGAGATAATATTGATTCCTGGACCTTTACTACAAATGGACAGTACGGAGACGGGAAATATTACCTGCGGATTGCAGGAGGATCTTCTTTTGGTTCTATTTGGGATCCGAACGATCGCTCCGATACCCATATCGCAAACTCGTCTCGTAGAGAAGAGCAGAGTCGAATTCTTGACCAGGGTTTTTTAAAATTAGTTCTGCTCGGTCTTAAGCCGGGTTCTGACCCTAAAGTTAAAAAATCAAAAAATTTACTTGATCAACATATTAGTGTTCAAACCCCTCGCGGAAGAGGCTGGTACCGCTACTCTTTTGATGCCTATGGTGAAGAAGGACAAGGCCGGCTATGGCCGCTTCTAAGCTCCGAGCATGGCCGTTATGCCATAGAACGCTACCGTTCTGGTGATCTCACATGGGCACAGGCCAATAGGGAAGTTCAAGCTAGAATCGATTCTTATATCGGGTTTTCTAATTCGGGACAAATGATACCTGAGCAGGTTTTTGAGAAAAATGGGGAGGGCACCGGCGGAGCGACTCCTCTGGCCTGGTCTCATGCTGAATATTTAAAACTGATTTGGAGTCGGGATCTAAAGCAAAATATTGAAAATCCTTTTAATTAGTTATTAAAAGGATTTCGATAATTCTTCTATTTTAAATTTCTTTGATACAGCTTTCTTATGGTAGGCGAGGTATCGCTTCATAACATGTCTTGGGTAGTCTTTAGGAATAATATTCTTGCTAACTGCCCTATGAACATTACGTGGCCCCATATTATAGGCAGCAATATAAAGTGCCCCTCGCGATTTAAACTTTTTTCTTAAATAGTTAAGGTAAGCAGCTCCTATTCGAATATTTGTAACGGGGTCAAAAAGGTCGCTTCTACCATTAAAATTCAGGTCGAGTTTCTTAGCGATCCAAGCAGCAGTTGAAGGCTTGATTTGCATAAGTCCAATTTCTCCAAATCGACCAACAGTACGGGGGTTAAAAGTACTTTCGCCATCAATAACCGCAACTAGAAAATAGGGATCAAATCCATAGCGATAAGATTCTTCTATAATTGTCTGAGCAACTTTTGGGGAGAATAGTTTATTCGAACCGCGGAATGCCTTGGAAACTGTTGTGTGTAGAGTTCCATGGTAGTCAGTTGCGGTTACCGTGCCTTGAACTTTCTTATAGCTCGCTCCCAATAATTCTTTTGCATGGGCGACGCGGACGCTCTTTTGAAAAATGTCGAGATTTGGTCCCAAGACAACTTCTCTTGGAGATTTTTGGTTGGCCAACATGACCGCCACAAAAAGCCCTAAAAGTAGGAAAAGTCTCTTGTCTAAATTTTCGATTTGGATATGGTTAACTAATGTTTTCATATCTCCTCCCCACCTCTTATTAAGCAAGTCATAGGCCAAAAATGGAGGTCTAAGTAGCTAAAACTTAAGGCTTTTAAAGCGGTAAAAGCGCTCATTTTTTAGTCACTGACTAGCAATACGACAGTTTCGGTGGGAAGCTTCGCAGATGCGACCATTTTTTGAGGCATAAGTTATCGAAACTTAGGATTTCTAAAGATTCGCCAACCTGTTATCAGGTACTTGTAAGGAGGAAAATACGGCTCTCTAAGTGGCGGTAAAATAGAGCTAACAGTTCTTACTAAGGAGGCCCCAATGACAGCCTCAAGACTGGAAGTAAATAAGCAAGTTCGCACCATCCTCTGTCGGCACAACGCCGACCTTCAACAACTCAACTTTTCTTTTGTTGGAAGTACCGTGAACCTCGATGGGATTCTCTTAAAAGTTGGAGGAGGCGATTATAGCGCCACTCAAATAGAATCGATGGTCAGTGATATCCGCAGGATTCCTGCTGTCAGTTCAATTAGCTCAAATTTACTCAATTGGTGTTTAGCCGGAGGCTCCATCACCAGGCTAGTGAGTAAGAGGTTAAATAAATCGGAGTATGGTTACGACCAGGATGAAGAAGATTCAGACCAGTACTTTGACGATGATGATTTTGATGACGAAGGAGAGGTTGCTTAGGCCTTGGCCTTTTGTTTGGTACGAGCATCGCTCCAGACAGCAAAGATTATAATTAGTCCCTTTATCACCATTTGATAATTTGAATTTATATCTAATAAATCCATTCCGTTATTGAGGGTCCCGATAAGAAAAGCTCCTATGATGGAGCCAGTTATAGTCCCGAGCCCTCCCATAAGCGAGGTTCCGCCAATAACTACCGCTGCGATGGCATCTAACTCCATTAGATTGCCTTCAGTAGGAGTCGCAGAATTTAGTCGGGCGGTAAGAATGACACCACAGACTCCCGCCAGAGTGCCAATTAGTGCATAGGTTGCCCATTTAATTTTAGTTACTGGAACCCCTGAGAGTGCCGCAGCTTCTTCATTTCCACCAATAGCAAAAATATAACGACCAAAGGGAAGTTTTCTCAAAACAAAAATTCCCAAGCCGGCGATGACTATTAAAGAGAGGGTAGGAAGGGGAAGTCCGCGATCGGAAATAAAAGCGTATGCCGGGAAGGAGATACAAATAGCTTCTAAAAGGAATGCAAAAAAGAGGGCACTAGTACTGCGCTTACCTTCTTTAAAACGCGCTATTAAGCTCTTGACCCAGAAAGCGAGTACACCAGCTAAAAGCAAAATGGTGAGCTCTGTACTCATGAATCCTTTTGCTAGCCACTTGAAGCTTGGACTCATAGGAGAAATTGCCGAGCTGTCGGAGATAATAAGTGCCAGACCGCGAGCGATTACCATCATTCCTAGTGTAATGACGAAAGGTGGAATTTTAAAAACAGCGATTAGGCCACCATTTATGGTTCCACAGAGAAAACCAGTTGCCACACAGGCTAAAATCGAAAGAATTGTTCCGCTTACACCCATCCCGGCCAGGCCCATATTTACTTGTAGAAGTCCTGCCACAACTCCACTTAAGGCCACCACACTGCCGACCGATAGGTCGATCCCAGCGGTTAAGATAACCATGGTCATGCCCACAGCTAAGATGGCATTAACTGAAATTTGGCGAGTTAAGTTTGTAAAATTTCTGGCATCTAGAAAGCCACCTTCTGTCATAATCGCTAAAAAAATAAAGAGTATAATGAGCGCCATAATAGTGGAGTATTTTTTGAAATCAAATCCTCCTCTTTCTTGGTCTGGGGCAGAGCTAGAAGATTTTTTTTGAGATAAAATATTGCTGTTCATTGGACCCCCACGGCAGCGCTCATGATATTGGTTTCAGTTATTTGTGAACCTTGTAAATGCGAAGCAAATTGACCCTCACGCATTACTATTACGCGATCGCACATTCCCAATAATTCAGGAAGCTCACTCGAGACTATTATCACGCAGACATTTTCTTTAACTAATTGGTTAAGTAAGGAATAAATTTCAAATTTTGCCCCGATATCAATACCTCTAGTGGGCTCATCTAAAAATAATATTTTGGGTTTAGTCGCTAGCCATTTTGCGATGGCGACTTTCTGTTGGTTGCCCCCACTTAAGGTTTTTACAGCATGGTCTGTCGAAGGAATTTTGATTAGCAATTTCTTAACCAGCTCAGAGACGACTAGCAGTTTTTTATTATTATCAAGCAGGCCATTTTTTGTGTAGCTGTCCAATGAGGCCATGCAAATATTATCACTAATTGAAAAATCTAAATGAAGACCATTTCCTTTGCGGTCTTCAGTTACCAGACCGAGTCCATTATTGATGGCCTCTTCAGGTTTTGAAATCTTAACAGGAGAGCCATCAATTTTTATCTGACCGCTAGCCTGATAATTACTTGAGCCAAAAAGAGAGAGAAGTAGGTCTGTTCTCCCCGCTCCCATTAATCCTGAGATACCTAAAATTTCACCTCGAAAGGCTTTAAAATTTACTTTAGAGACACGCTCCCTATGCTCGCTCAACTTATAAGCTGACCAATTTTCAACCTCGAAAACGGGAGTTCTATCCTCTAACGGAGTCGAATTAATCATTCTTGGAGGATAGAGGTCGGAGAGTTCTCGTCCCACCATATGGGTGATGATGGTATTTTGATCGATATTAGAAAGCTGGTTACTATAGACGCTTTCACCATCTCTTAAGATCGTAACAGCTTGGCATAGTTCGAATACTTCATCTAATTTATGGGAAATATAGACAAAAGATAATCCATTTTCTTGAAGCTTTTTTATTACTTTGAAAAGGTTTTGAATTTCTTTAGTCGTTAGGGAAGAAGTTGGTTCATCCAAAATGAGAATTTTTGCATTTGTAGAAATGGCCTTGGCTATTTCTACCATTTGCTGGTTTCCTGTATTGAGGTCGGTAACTTTATCGGTCGCCAAAAATTCAACACCTAGCTGATCTAATAAAAGTTGGGCGTCGTTGTTAATCTTTAGGTAGTCAACTCTTCCAAAGGATTTGAGAGGGAGGTGGTTGAGAAAAATATTCTCGCCAACAGTTAGTTCAGGGAAGAGATTTAGCTCTTGATGAATTATTGAAATACCTTTCTCAGAAGCATCTTTGGTACCGGAAAACTCTACTTCGGTACCTTCGATTGAAATTTTTCCACCAAAATTACCTGCCGAGTAAACCCCGCTTATTATTTTTACTAGGGTTGATTTTCCGGCGCCGTTTTCGCCAATGAGGGCAAGACCTTCCCTGGAATTAAGCGTGAAATCAACACCCCTAAGGGCCTTGACTCCACTAAATTCTTTAGTAATTTGATGTGTTCGAAGTATTTCGGTCATGAACTAAATTATTTTTTAGCACCATAGATAGCTTCCTGAGTATGAAAACCTCTTCCGATAATAACTTTTTTGATTTTTGACTTGGTAACGGCAAAAACAGGTGTGTTAACAACTGGGACTGCTTTTCTACCATTATTGATAGCTGTGGTTTCAAAATTAATTTTTTCTTTCTTGGCGATCGATACTGCCAACTGAGCTGAAGTCTCAGCCAATAATTTAATATCTTTTAATACTTCAAATTGTTGAACACCTTTAACAAGATTTTTTATAGAGGCGAGATCAGCATCAGCACCGGCCACGAAAACTTTTCCAGCAAGCTTGGCATCGTAGTCGAGAAGGCCTTGAACAGCACCGTTGGCCATGCCAGAGTTATTGGCCAAGATAGCAGTAATTTTACCTTTATATTTAGTGAGGCTGTTTTCTACTGTGGCCATGGCAAGACGAGGAGACCAAGAGTCATGAGATTTTTGAACCACAACTTTGATATTTGGATACTTGGCCAGCACTTCTAAAACGCCAGCTGTAATTGCTTTGGCGACAGAGTGTCCACTTTGGCCGGAGAGAATTATATAATTGCCTTTCTCACCTGTTGCTTTAACTGCCGCTTCAGCTTGAAGCTGGCCGACTTTTTTTGAATCCTGTGTGACGTAATAATCGAGGTCGGCATTATTGATGATCCTATCGTAGGCAATAACAGGAATTTTTTCTTCCTTGGCCATTTCAACAAGAGTTGAAGCGGCGTTAGAGTTAACCGGCTGGACCACAACAACATCGACACCTTTCATAAGAAGGTTTTCCATTTTTTTAACTTGGGTTCTTTCACTATTATTGCTTGAGTAAAAGACTACGTCGGCACCAAGCCGCTTGGCCTCTTGCTCAAAATATTTTTTATCTTTTTGGTAGCGTTCTTCTTGGAGGGTGCTTAACAGAAAGCCAACTTTTACCTTGGCCTGGGCATTGAAAGCTAATAGCGTGCTGATTACTAGCGCAGTAAGTCGTAGGGTCATCTCTCTCTCCAAATTGATTTAAAGGAATTGTCGCCCTTTTTTATTGAATTTGGTCCCATACGTCAACGGAGCATTTAGGTCTAAGCCTTTAAAATGACGATAGTTGTGAGGAATGACGGTTTTTTTACAATTAGCCGAATTTTACGCCGACTTTGAATAGATCGCCGCCAAATTCATCGTCCATTTGGCGCACTGCCGTAATGGTTCCCTCGACGGGTTTTGGTAGGTCTTTGCCGTCTATTGCGATTAATTGGACGGTTTCACCTTTGGCAAATTCGGCGGGGTCTTCGACTGTAAAGCCCATTCCGCCTGGTGAGATGTCATAAAGATCAAAGAAATTAACTTGGCCTTCTGCGTCCCCAAGCTTCTTAATTGTCGCCATTTTTTCGCCAGCTTTCTTGCGGGGAGCCGCGCGATTGGTCAAATTCGCTTCTTCATTGTCAGCTTCTACCAGGCTAATCTTGCTGACAAAGTCGGGTGCCAATTTACTAAGACGAGTGGGAAGGGGAATAACCAGATAAGGTCCCTCCATCTCTCTGGGTTTTATTTTTACTGCCAAACCTCTCTCTCGAGAAAAGATAAAAATTTCTTCACCGGGAGTGAATTTAAAACCAGAGGAATTGTTGGGAACAATTTCAATAAATTTCTTAATGACATCAATTTTTCGAATCATACAGAAATGAACTGGTCGGATACCTTGGGCATTAAATTTCTGCTGCCACGACCAGAGCTTTTCCTTTGTTTGAAAAAAGGATTTAAATATACCGATTATTTCGAGGTCATCGATGATAAAATTGTCTGGATTTAACTTCTTCACGCCCATGATTGATTTATCGGAAAAGGGTGGTCATTCCTTAATAAGAGACAGGTAAATTTTTTTGGAAACATTTTATATTGATACTGATTTAAGAGAGAATTATTTCTATATTGCCACTCACCAAGTTGATCCAGAACACATCTATCTGATCCGTTTTAAGCAGCGTTATAAGGCCGATCAGCTACTTTTAAAACTTCAGGCGGGGCTTGTTAAGCCGCCAACGCTGAGTAAAAAAGGCCAGTATTCCTTGGAGGAGGTGGTAGTCGAGTCCCGCGGTAAGGTTTATATTTACCATTTTCAAGAGGGCAGTTAACACCTAGTGTAAAGAGGGAAAGAATCTCTCGGCTAAAACTACCTTATTTGTGACAACCGTATGCATAATAATTATTTAGCGTGCCGCCCCTACTTTTCCTGTTGAAAATACCATTAAATGGTTTAGGATTTTCATTAAACCTTTTCCCTGCCAAGGGAGGACTACAATATGAACCGTCATCTATTATTTTTACTTATCCTTGTTCTTGCTAGCTGTGGTGGCATTTCAAAAAACCGCAACAGCGCTAAAAATCTTAAGAAAGATGCTAAGGGCCGACCAATCTGGATTTCAGAACCCTACGAATTTTGCGATAAGCATCAGTTCTGTGCTGTAGGCGAAGGAACTGGCAGCATGGTGGCCGAATCTAGTGCCCGTAAAAATTTGGCCAAAGTATTCGAAACAAAAATTGAAGCAAAGTTTAAAGTCGTGTCGACAATGGAAGGCCAACAAGACGAAGACGGCATAATGCAAGGGACTCTTAACGAAGATGTTAAAAATGAAATCAATGAAAAGGCCAGTCAAGTTTTAAAGGGCGTAGAAATCCTCAATAAATTTGAAGATAGCGACGCAATTTATGCATTGGCGGTTTTGGATCGAAATGTAGCGGCAAAAAGTCTGCGAGCTGAAATGGACGATATGGACCAGCAGATAGTTGGTTATTACAAAGACGATAAAAGAAGCTCTTTGTATAGGGCCACCAAGCTTTTTAGAGTTCGCCAAAATTTAAATTTACGCCATGAATTCTTAGCCGGGAATAGCTACCCAAATAAGATTAGCTTCGCAAAAATCTTGGCCAGAAAACGTGCAAAGGCAAAACTTGGCATAACCATCTTCGTAGATTTTAAAGAGCTGGGACGTATCTCAGAAATTCGGCATTTAATAATAAGACAATTACTTGATAACGATTTCAAAGTTGTTACTAATAAGAATAAAAAACATCAATATGTCGTTAAAGGTAAGCTGGCCAAGGAAAAGCAATATTTTAATGTTAAAGGATTTAAGCGTTACAAGTTTATGCTTCAACTAAAATCTCTTAGCCTTAAGGGAGCAAAAATTGGCGCTGTCGACTTTACTGTCTCGCATAGCGGAAGAAAATTAAGTCAGGCTTATTCAAATGCCATGGCGGAAATTCAAGTTTATATAAAAGAACATTTAAACGAGTTAAATATCGACTAACTAAGTCTATTCTGACTTTTTAAAGTCAAGGAGCTATTATGAAAAAGTTACTAGTCATTACAATGCTATTGGGTTTTGGAGTTTCATGCAGTAGCGTTCGAACAACAGAACAACGAGACCTTGAAGAAAAAGAGCATGATGATCTCAAAAAAGATTATCTTGTTAGAGATTCTTCATCTCCAATGAGACCAGGCTGGGTAGAAGACGCAGAAGTCTGGGCCAATAATAAAAAGCTAGATATTGGAACTTACCGTTATTTCTCTTATGAAACCGATCCAAGTGTAAGTCGTAAAATGAGTTGCAATCAAGCCAAGGCCAATGCCCGCGCCGATATTGCTGGTGAAATTGCCACTTTTATTGACAAGTCTCTAGCGTCATCCGAAGAGGGTGCTAATGCAATAGACGAGAATAATCCACAGACCAAAGGTCTCCGTCAGTTTGTTTCAAATACTCTGGCAGAAAAAGTCCAAGCCATTATGCATGGTGTTTCAGTCCGAAAAACTTATTGGGAAAAACGTAAGTATAAGAAAAAAATGGGAGCGAAGAGAGACTTCACTGCCTTCACTTGCGCTGTCTTCCTAAGAGTTCCTACTGAGAGATTGACACGAGCTATAGATGAAGCTGCTAACCACGTTGCCAATGCTGCTGATGATCCGGAAACAAAGGCCAATGTGAAAAATGCCTTACAAGATGCCTCAAAGAATTTTGTAAAAGCAAAGCAAGGGCAGTTGTAAAAAACGTAATAATTTAAATGGAGATAATAATGAAAAGTTTAAAAATTTGGCTATTGCTTTTAACTCTTGCCACAGTATCTAGCTGTGGAGGGTTCAAAGCAAAGCGACAAAGTGGTGATGAATCTGACGAAGCGGCAATGGAAGTTACCGACAAGTGGGTTTCTGGCGACACTGAAAGAGTAGTTAAAGATATCATTAAGCATATCGGCAATCACAAAGGATTTAAACGCTATCTAAGAGGACATGGGGGATCACCTACTGTCTTTATTGGTGAGGTTAAAAACTTAACTGCCGAAGCCTATTTTCCTATCAACGACATTAACGACGAATTCTTAAATGAAATTTCAGCCTCTGGAGATTTCGTATTGGTTGATGCTGCCGCAAGAGAGCAGATGTTAAAAGAAATTACCTATCAGCACGATGGTATGGTGGATCCTAAAACAGCCGCTAAAGTTGGAAATCAAACAGGTGCCCAACTTATGATTTTTGGTAATATCTACATGAAGCCGAGAAGTCGAAAAGGTAAAACCATCAAGCAATATTCAGTGAATATTCGTATGACAAACCTTTCCAAAGGGACTGAAGTTCTTCGTGTCCGTACTAAGCTAAATAAATTTAGCGAGAAAGGTGGCGCTGGCTGGTAATGGAAACTTCAACTCTTTTTTCAAAATATTTTAGTATTTTACTAATTTCGATCGTTCTTACCGGCTGTTCAACAGCTGGTAGGAAAGAGCGCCTAGCACTGAGAAGTCACTTTGCTTCTGGTAATTTTAATCAAAGCTTAGAGGTTTTAAATGAAGCTAAAATTTATAAAGACCAAGACTCAAAACTCTTGGCCTTAATGGAAAAAGGGTTGGTTCACCATGCCGCAGGTAATTACCATCAATCGGTAATGGCCCTCGGTGATGCTAAGGAATTGGCGGATAAGCTTTATACTATCCGCCTGTCCAAAAAAGCCGCCGCTGCAATTGCAAACGATAGCTATGATGTTTTTTATGGCGAGAAGTATGAGCGCTCAATGATTCATTTTTATTTAGCACTCAACCACCTTTTAATTTATCAGAAAGGAAGCTATGAAGCGTACACGCCTGCTAAAAAAGATGCCAAACTAATTCCAGAAAAGAAGCTTAGTAAGGATGACCTTAGGCGGGAACAAATGGCGGCCAGGGCCGAGGTGATGGCCTGGGATTCGTATTTGACGACCTTGAGAAATGAGCGAGGTGGCCGTTCGGTTTTTAAGAACGACTTACTGTCAAAAGTTTTCGGCGGCTATGTACATGAGATGATTGGTAGTCTAAATGATCTCAATATTGCGCTACAGCTATACAAAGATGCGAAAAAATTACTTTTCAGAAATTACAACGGCTACAAAACTTTCAATTCAAATTCAAAGAAATTTAAAAAAGATTTTAGTAAATTGCCAGGTATGGGTAAAAATGCAGTCGCTCGAAAATATGTCAACAAAACATCTTACTCAAGAAGTCTTATAAGCTTCTTAAATTATAAAATTTTAAGTATGACTCAAAATATTCGTCCTAAAGATTTTAAAAATATGGTTTCGATTCACAAGCCCTCAGTGAAGACCCTGAAGCGGTTAAAGAAAGAGCGTAAAAAATATTCGAATGTGGCAGTGGTTTTTCAAAGAGGCTTGATCCCTCTTAAGGTGCCACAGAAACATTATTATGGGCTCGATAAAGCCATGAAAAGCAAGAATAGTAGTACTGCAGCAATGGCGGCAGTAGGGCATTTTGTTCTAACTACTTTTGCAGCTAATAAACTAGGCTTAATTCCACCACCTCGAAGCTATAGCCCGGTTGGTGCAGCGGTAGGTGTGCAAGTGGCGTCTGTAGCTGCTCGCCATGCCTCTATCAGCTTTGAATTACCAAAAATTAAGAATACTGCAACTAGAGCAAAAACTATCCTGCAAGTTTGGGGAAAAAATGGAAAACTAGTTCAGTCTCAGGTGATCCCGATAATTAATCCTATGGGTGATATTGCCGAAGAAGCTGTCGCTGAAAATTCGGCGACTCGTTACACACGGCTTGGGGCCAGATTAGCGGCAAAGCATATTGTAGGAATCTTCGCAGCGTACTTAACTTATAAAGGGCTTAGGTCCAAGAATGAGTTCCTTGCAAAAAGTGCAGCGCTCTTACAGTACACTGGAACTTCCAAGGCCATAGAGGCCTCAGAGAGGGCGGATACTCGCTATTGGTCAACACTTCCGTGGGACCTACGAGTACTACACTTGAGTTTGCCAGTCGGACAATACAAATTAAAGGCATTAGTTAAAGAAGGCGCCAATACAAAAAGCTATGACCTAGGCGCTCTTGCTGTTCAGAAAAATAAGAAGCAAGTAGTTAATTTTCGCTCTTTAAACTAAATTAATGGCCGCCCTCGGCAGCAATTGCCTAGGGGACTTAAGTCTTAGTTAATAAACAGGTTTAGACAAAGAATTGCCGATAAGTTCAGTGATGAACTTACGCAATGGCATTGTATTTTTATTTCTTCTTGGACTTTTTCTCGGCCGCGCAGAGGCCCGTGACAATAGAGGCGTGAGCCGAAAATTTAAAGCTAAGAAAAGAATCATTCATCGCGAAATTAATTATACTTTGAAACAAAATTGGCTCAAGCTTGCCAATACTGAAAGAGGGGCAGTGCAGGCCTTGATAACTCTTTTAGAGAAATCGAAAACCGGTAAGGTTCTACTCCGTCGAGCCGAGAAAAAGGCGATGAAAGGCGGACAACAACTTTTAGACGTCTTACTAGCGGGAGAAGGTTCTCTCACAGATACAACCCTAATTCGTAAATTTTATCCTAGCCAACCAGATAATGTGATTTACGAATCTCGTTCTAAAGTTTTTATTAATCGCCGGCTGAATGTAAAGGATGCTCTTTTAGATATGGCCCACGAGTTGACGCATTTTTCTTATCGTATGCCTTTTAATCCCTACCAGGGACCCTTTGATTTAAAGCGCTTTGTAACCTCTACAGTAGAGGGAAAAGGTGGAGAAGTGGAAGCCTACTTGGTCGAGTGCAAAGTTCTCTTCGAATTGATTCCTTCTGAAAGAGAGAGGGATTCGAATTGCCTAAAAGTAGTAGAGCCCACAACTGGACGGCTTTCTAAAAGACGGGGAGTTCAGCAATTTTACCGAGTAGGGCGTCATTACCGCCACTTTAGACGCAACTTAACAAGTTTCGATCTTTCCTTAGGTGATTTTCCACGGCTAAGTTCATCAGATGCATTGTTTATCTCCTCTGCTTACGGCCTTCCCTATCCTCTGGCGGCCATAAAAGAGTATAAAGTGATTATGGGTAAGGCCTGTCAAAACGACCACAAGCGCCTTGGACTATTGCGTCAACAGCTCAAAGTTCTTCAGGGCACCGGTCGAAGTCCTGCTCGAGAAAATCTCTATTACAATCTTTCTGAATCTTATAAGACTCGCTGCCGTAATTTCCCGGCTTCCTAGCCTCCAGTCCCGTTGATAATTGCCCTCTTTTCATTGACTTAAAAACCACTGCTAGGTAAAAATAGAGTACATTTCTAAACTTTTTTAACTTTGAGTGAGATTCTTATGGGTGATGGCATTGTCCTCGCAAAATTAGACGACTTCCTTAATTGGGGTCGTAAAAATTCACTTTGGCCTATGACTTTTGGGCTCGCTTGCTGTGCTATTGAGATGATGGCAACCGGAGCTTCTAAATACGACTTGGAACGATTTGGTTGTGGCGCTTTTATGGCGACTCCTAGAAGAGCTGATCTTATGATTGTTGCTGGGACCGTTACCTTAAAAATGGCGACACGTATTGAAACTCTTTACGCTCAAATGCCGGAACCTAAGTATGTTATCTCAATGGGATCTTGTGCCAATAAAGGGGGACCTTACTGGCAGCATGGCTATCATGTTCTCAAGGGTGTTGATGAAATTATTCCGGTAGATGTTTATGTACCTGGCTGTCCTCCACGTCCCGAAGCTTTGATTGAGGGATTGATGACTTTGCAAAAGAAAATTGCAAATGAGAGATTGCTTAGAGACAAGTGGGTGAAGAATGCATAATGAACTTGTCACGTTATTAAATTCAAAGGCAAATGGTTGTGATGCGACTACGGCAGAAGTCGAGTGCGGAGACCAACCTATTTTTGTGGAAGCAGCACATATTAATGCCGCACTAAAAGCGCTAAAAGAATCGACCTATGAGTTCAATGTTCTTCAATTGATCACAGGTTGTGATTTTGAAGATCGAATTGAGATCAGCTATATACTTGCTAGCTTCACCAAAAATCATGAAGTGATAATTAAAACAAAACTGGCAAAACCATCCAGTGATGCCATTTTAGATATTGATTCTGTCTGTGATCTTTGGCTGGCCGCTGGCTTTTTGGAGAGAGAAACCTACGATATGTTTGGTGTTCGTTTTAACGGGAACCCCGACCTTCGTCGTATTCTTTGTCCTGACGATTGGGAAGGTTGGCCTTTAAGAAAAGATTATGTTGTTCAGGAAAAATATAAGCATATGCTTGTAAATCCTCAAAATAAAATTAATACCGATGACCTTTATTTTTTCGACCGCCAGAAAAAAGAAGCTGCAGAACCTAAGCTTTGGTCGGGCTCTTGGAAGAAGCCAGAGTTTCCGGCAGAAGTTGAAGCAAAGGGGGAAAAATAATGAGTCACGATGAGTCTTTAGATACCACTCCTATGCAAAGCGAGAATTTGAAGTCAGAGCTTCTCACGCTAAATATGGGACCTCAGCATCCTGCTACTCACGGTGTTTTGCGAGTAGAAATTAAAACTGATAGCGAAATTATTGCAGAGGCGACACCACATCTCGGTTACCTCCATCGTTGCATGGAAAAGCATTGCGAGCATTTAGATTACCGAGGAATCATTCCTTTCGTAGATCGCATGGACTATTTAGCAGCGATGAGTATGGAATGGGGATACTGTCTAACTATAGAAAAAATGTTGGGAACCGAAGTTCCTAGAAGGGCGCAGTACATTCGAACAATGGTAGCCGAGCTACAACGAGTGGCCTCCCATTTAATGTTCTACGGAACTTATGCAATTGACCTCGGTGCTTTTTCACCTTTTCTCTACGCATTTCAAGAGAGAGAAACTATTCTTCGAATTTTTGAAGAGCTTTCGGGTGCCCGTCTTCTCTATAATTACATTTGGCTCGGTGGTGTTTGGAATGACATGACCGATGATCACTTGAGAAGAATTGCAGCTTTCTGCGACCGGATGGACGGAGAGTTAGAGAAATATCACACCCTAGTAGGAATGAATAAAATCTTTAGAGATAGGACTGCAAATGTTGGCGTCTTGACCGCTGAAGATTGCTATAGTTATGGTGCAACAGGGCCGATCTTGAGAGCTTCTGGAGTTGATTGGGATCTTCGTAAGACTCGCCCCTACGGAATTTATCAAGAACTCGACTTTGAATCTATTGTGGGAACCGGTGAAATGGGTACGCTCGGAGATTGTTGGGATCGATATTATGTTAGAATGAAAGAAATGAATGAATCGTTAAAAATTATTCGCCAATGCCTCGAAGGCATCGAAGAAGGTCCTATTCAAGGCAAGGTTTCTAAAATCGTGAAGGTCCCCGCTGGGGAGATTTATATGCGAACAGAATGTCCTCGAGGAGAACTTGGTTACCACCTTATCTCCGACGGAGGAAAAATTCCTTACCGCCTTAAAGTAAAGTCTTCTTGTTTTACTCATACAGCGATGTTGTCTCATATGGCCCCAGGCCAAATGATTGCAGACTTTGTAGCTTCCATCGGAAGCATAGATATTGTTCTTGGTGAGGTGGATCGATAATGAATAGCAAAACGGAAAATCTACAACGCTACGATAAACCCCTAACATTTACCGGCTGGTTTAAAAATGTTTGGACCTCAGTTACAACAGTTCTTAAGGGACTAAGTATCACGATTCGTTACGTGTATGCTGAAAAGCCAGTCACGATCGAATACCCTGAAGTGAGAGAACCACTTCCCGAAAATTCTCGTTCAAGATTATTTAACGATGTCGAAAACTGTATCTCTTGCTATCAATGCGCTACCGCTTGTCCTGTCGATTGTATTTATATAGCGGCGACAAGAAGAGATAAGGAAGCTGAAAAAATTAAAACTAAAGATGGAACTGCTATCCGTTTGGATCTTCAGCAATACACTATCGATACTGCCCTTTGCTGTTACTGTGGTCTCTGTACAACAGTCTGCCCAACTCACTGCCTTACTCATTCAACTGATTACGAGTTTTCTGCCTATACAGTTAATGATATGAAGTATGATTATCTGGCAAAAGATATTCGCATGTGGCGAGATCGAATCGTTAAAGATTAGCTAATTCTGTAAATGACCGCTTTGAAATTTCCCTTTTTTTAAGAAAGGGAAAGAAGCGCCATTTAAAAAGAATTTTTAAAGTTTGCAACCCCACTGATAAATTTCTAGCATTGCTTACTTGGTCGTGTTCCATCCAGGTTATCGGAAGGTATTTTATTTTTTTGCTCGAAGAGAATAAGTGCAGGAGCAAGTCCATGTTAAAAGTAAACCCGTTATTAAAAAGCTCTAAATCTTCTTCTTCTACCGCGCTGACTTTAAAAATATTTAACCCTGAGCCCATATCCCAGCAATAGCGAAACCAAAAGAGTCCGTACAATATATTAAAGAAATTGTTTCCAAGGACTCGAATGGTAGAATATCCCTCTCTCTTACTTCCAGGCATGAAGCGAGAACCTAATACCGCATCGAGTTCGGGTTTCTTTCTGGCGGCCTCAAGGAAGTTTTTAAGTTCGGAAGTAACCGCCTGATTGTCTCCATGCAAAACAACTAAGTAATCCATTTTGTTTTGGCGAGCATAAGAAAAGGCCAATTTTTGAGAGCCTCCAAGACCATAGTTGTCATTATTGGCGACTACTTTAATCTTGCTCAGCTTATAATCTCGGATCGCCTGAAGTGCCGCCTCGGGAGTCTGGTCTTTGCTACCATTGTCGAAACAAACGACTTCCTCGATTTGCGAGAGAAGCGTCTCGTCGAATCCCGCTAGCACGCGAGAGATTTGTTTTTCACAATTATAGCAGGGGATCGCCACCAGAACTTTCATAGGAATAGGGTAACACTCGGCAATAATAACTTCAACAGGGCCGAGTGATAGGGTATGATGCATTTAAAACTATGGGAAAGAGAACCGAGAAAATTTTATTAATTAATGAGCCGGCCCGCGATGGTCACTTGCCTTCAAGTCTTTGGCCAATTTCTGGTAGACCAATTGTTGATAATCAGCTCGGCCAATTGCCCCCGCAGAAGATTGTGGTAACTGGTGATTGCGATACTATTTTTAAAGCATTTTTACCTCTGGCCTACCCACAGCATTGCTTTGAATTCGTTGATATCGCTGAAGAAGAGTGGGACAAGTATTGGGTAATCAAAGCAAACCAATTTGCCGGAAAAAATATAAATGATTTTAATGAATACCAAAAGCTTGTAATTAAAGATGAGTTTTATATTTTTTCAAAAGGTGAAGAAAAAACCTATCTTTTTCAAGATCTAGTTATTAAATATTTTGAGGACCCAACCCGGGCTAAAAATAGATTTCGTAAGGCCCAGTCAAAACTTTCATTATTCCCTCTATGCAGTCTGACTGGAGAAAATTTACTTTCTTATGAATTTGTTCAGGGGGAAACTCTCTATCATCACCTTTCTCCAGCGGTTTTCGATAAATTTTTAGCCTATTGCCAAGAGCAATTGTGGGAAAAAGTTCCTCTTGAAAAGAAAAAAGCAGAGGAACTTTGCCAAATCTTTTACCAAGAAAAAACCCTCAAACGTGTCTCCGAATTTAAAGCAAAAAAATGCCTGCCAGAAGGAAAGCTAGTAGTAAATGGAATTGAAGTTCCCGCGGTTGAGGAAATCTTGAATCAAATTCCCTGGAAGGAATTGAATACTCAGGATTTTTACTTCATTCATGGTGACCTTCAGTTTGATAATATTATTTACAATCCTAAAGCAGGTTTCACCTTAATTGACTGGCGGGAAGATTTTGGTGGTTTCCTAGAGGGTGGGGACCTCTATTATGACCTGGCCAAGCTTGCAGCGGGCATGAGTCTCCCCTTTGATAAAATAAAACAAGGGAAGTTTTCCTATCATCTAGAGGAGAATCGCATTCAGTATCAAGTTGAAGACCATCCTCAACTAGATGCATTGAGAAAACGCTATGCTCAATTTATAAAAGGCCAGTATTCTGCCAAGAAAGTTGAATTATTAAAAGGCCTAATCTTTCTAAATATGGCGCCTCTCCATATGGCGCCGCTGGACGGGCTCTTCTTTGGACACGGTTTACTTTCTTTAAAAAAATATCTCGATTCTTAATGTCTTAGACGCACCGCTAAGCCTCGCTAGACTAGCTAAGAAGAGGGCCAGGTGGTACTCTTTTGGGCTCTATGAAGGCCATTGTCGGAAATAATATATATGTAGATGACGCTTTTCGTCCGGGTGCAATCCTGGTCGAGGAAGGCCGAATTGTAGAGTTTGTCGAAAAACTTCCAGAAAATTATGCAGGACAAATCGATCAAGTTGCGGACCTTTATGTGATGCCTGGAATCGTCGATACCCATGTTCATATTAACGAACCAGGGCGGACAGATTGGGAAGGTTTTGAAACCGCAACCAAGGCGGCTGCAGCAGGTGGTATAACAACGGTAGTCGATATGCCGCTAAATTGCCTACCCGTTACGACAACGGTAGAAAATTTTCAAACCAAGCTTAGAGAAGTTGATGGAAAGCTTTGGGTCGATACTGGCTTTTGGGGTGGAGTTGTTCCGGATTCAATTGATTCTCTGGATGAGTTACTTGGTAGCGGCGTACTTGGGGTAAAGAGTTTTACCATTGATTCAGGAATTCCAGAGTTTCCTGAAATGACTAAGGCCGATTTAGAAAGGGCGATGCCCATCGTTGCTCGCCACCAACTTCCTTATCTTATTCATGCAGAGCTTGAGGATAAGACTGGAAATGTGAAAATTGATAAAAAATATCAGAGTTTCTTAGATTCAAGACCTCGCTCTTGGGAAAATAATGCCATTCAAATGATGTTAGAGCTTTGCAAGAAAAACCATTGCCGCACACATATCGTTCACCTAAGTAGCTCCGATGCAATCGAGTTAATTAACGAGGCAAAATCAGAAGGGCTACCCTTAACGGTAGAAACTTGCCCCCATTACCTGACCTTTCATAGTGAAAATATAGAAGACGGAAAGACCCTCTTTAAATGTTGTCCTCCGATAAGAGAGAAAGAGAATTGTGAAAAGCTTTGGCAGGGAATTAAAGATGGCAGTCTCGACTTTATTGTTTCAGACCATTCCCCCTGTACTGCTGGCCTTAAAAAACTAGAGCAGGGAGATTTCGGGGAGGCCTGGGGAGGAATCTCTTCCTTACAATTTTCACTACCTCTAGTTTGGACAGAGGCCGAACAACACGGCGTTAATCTCAACAAGCTACCAAAACTTCTCTGCCAACGGACTGCAGAATTTATTGGACTTGGCGATAGTAAGGGCCGGATCCAAGCTGGGTATGATGCGGACTTTGTGATCTGGGATCCCAATGAAGACTTTGTTATCACTGCTGAAATGATTCAATTTAAAAATAAAATAACTCCCTACGAAGGACGGCGCCTAAAAGGGGTCGTCTATGCAACCTATCTTCGTGGGGAAAAAATTGTAGAGAAGGGGCAATTTACGGGCCCTGTCGCTACAGGAAAAAAGTTGCTGAGGAAGTAATGGCAAAGAAAACGAAACTGATGACTTTTACTCAGGACCACGATGATACTTTTTCTTCAAAGTGGGTAAATCTTGCTGAAGAGAGACTAGGAACTAAAGTTCTTTTTTCTACTGATGACTTCTTTGCTGAAAAAGAAAATTTGATCAAGCCAGGGCGTGGGATTTTTATTGAAGATAAGTTTACCGATCATGGCAAGTGGATGGACGGTTGGGAGTCTCGACGTAAGCGAACTGAGGGGCATGACTATGTTGATTTAAAATTAGGACTGCGAGGAATTATTAAAGGGGTTGATATAGATACAAATCACTTTACGGGCAATCAACCACTGCAAGCATCGCTTGAAGCCTGTTGCTTAACAGAAGGGCAAAAGCCAGCCGATGACACGGATTGGACAGAGCTCTTACCAAAAATCTCTCTCGGGCCAGGGGTACAACACTTAAGCCAGATAGACTCGAAACAGGAATGGAGTCATGTCCGTCTTCATATCTACCCAGATGGTGGAGTCGCCCGTCTACGCATTTACGGTGAAGTTAAAACCGACTGGAAGAAAAAAGATAAGGCACAATTGCATGATTTAGTGTCGGTTGAAAACGGTGGACGTCCGCTAATATGCTCAGATATGTATTTTTCCCATATGGATAATTTAAATGCTCCTGGAAGGGGAGTTAATATGGGAGATGGTTGGGAAACTAAAAGAAAAAGAACTCCCGGTAATGATTGGATTATTTTGGCCCTCGGCAAACGTGGGACTATAGCAAAAGTAGTTCTTGATACTGCTCACTTTAAAGGGAATTTCCCCGACCGCTTTTCTCTCGAAGCCGTTAACCTAGATGAAAAACAGCATGATGGCCTCGATGCTCCAAATCTTAATTGGGGAACTTTGATTCCTGAAACCTTCTTAGAGGCCGATAAAGAGCATGAATTTGAAGAGATTAATAAATTAGGACCAGTTACACATATAAGATTAAATATTTTTCCCGACGGTGGTGTCAGCCGTTTAAGAACTTATGGCCATATTGAATGAAATTTAAAAAGGAAGTACTACAGACTTGCTGTGTTTCGACAAAATGGCTGGAGAGAGTCTTTGTCGAATTACAGCATTGTAGTGACACTGAATTCTTAATAAAGCAGGAAGAAATATGGTGGCAACTTGAGCCCTCTGATTGGCTACAGGCATTTGAGGGGCATCCTCGTATTGGAGATGTTTCAAGCCTAGCTGAAAAATTTAAAGAAACAGAGTCGATTGCCTCTTCTGAGCAATCGGGAGTTGATCGCGCCACTGATGATATTTTAGTAGAGCTTAAAGAGTACAATGATCGTTATTTCGAGCGTTATGGCTTTATTTTTATTGTTTGCGCCTCAGGAAAGTCAGCGTTAGAGATGCTATCGCTTTTAAAAGACCGAATGAATAATAGTCGCGATGACGAAATCAAAATTGCCGCAGGAGAGCAGGCAAAAATTACAAAAATCAGATTGGAGAGACAATTATGAGTGGAATTACAACCCATGTCCTCGATACGGCGATGGGGAAACCAGGAATTGGTATAGAAGTATTACTTGAAATTAAAAAGGGAAATGAGTGGTCGCAGTTAAGTGGTGGCCAAACTAATAATGATGGTCGAGTCCCTGAGTTAATACCAAAAGGACATGCTATAGCAGTCGGTACCTATAGAATCAGTTTCAAAGTTGCTAATTATTTTGCCGCTCAGAAAAGAGATACCTTTTATCCTTCAGCAGATATCGTTTTTGAGGTCAAGGACGCTACTCAACATTATCATGTACCACTTCTAATTAGTGGATTTGGATACAGCACTTATAGAGGAAGTTAAAATGAAAGTTTCATTAACTCAAGAAGATATGCAGGGGACCTTAGATGATTTATCAACGGCCAATAGAAGAACTTTTGAATTTTTTCCTGGAGATAGCGAGAAAAGGCAGCCTGTTCATACTGTATATGGTGGGGCCCATCTTTTTAAATCTAACACCGCTGGGAAAATTAGCGAATTAGCTATTAAATCCTTTAAAGAATTCGCTCCCAATCCCAGAACTTTTCAAAAAGCATTGGGTTTCTCTGAAGAGCTGGCCGACACCGTCTATGCGCGTGTTAAAGAAAAACTTGAAAGAGAGGCCCTCGAAGACTTCCGAATTGATTTTGAAGATGGCTTCGGAAACCGCCCCGACCAAGAAGAAGATGAAACTGCCGTCAAGGCAGCTAACCATGTCTATGAAGGAATGCAACAAGGGACATTACCTCCTTTTATTGGAATCCGAATTAAAACCTTAACAGAGGAATTGCAGGGCAGGGCCTTCAGAACTCTGGACTTATTTGTTACTACTTTGGTTCGCCAATCTGGTGGTAAACTACCAGATAATTTCGTAGTTACCTTACCAAAAATTGTAAATGTGGCCCAAGTAAGTGCTCTTGTGAATGCATTTGAATTATTGGAACAAAAAACAGAACTAGAGTCTGGTGCTTTAAAAATGGAGTTTATGATTGAAACCACTCAATCGATATTGTCTCCAGAAGGCGTTTGCCCAATGCCTAATTTTTTACAGGCGGCTAAAGGGCGCTGTATTGCCGCCCACTTTGGAACCTATGACTATACTGCCTCAAATAATATTACCGCTGAATTCCAAGCAATGGACCACCCCGCTTGCGACTTTGCGAGGCATATGATGAAAAATGCTTTTAGTGGAACTGGTCTTTGGCTCTCTGATGGCGCAACAAATGTAATGCCAGTTGGCGACAGTGACTCTGTCCACGCTGCCTGGCGCCTAAGCTATCAACATATTCGGCATTCACTTCGCCATGCTTTTTATCAAGGCTGGGATCTTCATCCAGCGCAATTACCTGTTCGTTACGGAGCGCTCTACGCCTTCTTTCTTGAGAGCTTAGATGCAGCAACAATTAGGCTTAAGAACTTCATAGAGCAGGCCGCCAAAGCGACGTTAGTAGGGGATGTATTTGATGATGCCGCCACCGGACAAGGACTCTTAAATTTCTTCTTAAAGGCCCTCAATAGTGGTGCTATTACAGAAAAAGAAGTTCTTGCAACGGGGCTCAAAATGGACGAACTCCGTACTCGAAGTTTCGTCAAGATAGTTCATGGACGGAGAAAACTATGAGTTTCATTCCCCCACAGCGAACACTTTTAGGACCTGGTCCATCAGATATTAGCCAACGAGTTCTCGAGGCCATGGCCAGGCCAACTATTGGCCACCTTGACCCCGAGTTCTGCAAGTTAATGGATGAAATAAAAGAATTACTACGCTACGCCTTTCAAACTAAAAATTCTTTAACCTTCCCAATCTCTGCACCTGGCTCAGCTGGGATGGAAGCTTGTTTTCTCAATTTAGTAGAACCGGGTGATGAAGTTATCGTTTGTAAAAATGGTGTGTTTGGCGCTCGGATGCTTGAGAATGTTGAAAGAGCGGGAGGAAAAGGGATTTTAGTTGAATCAGATTGGGGAAGAGCAGTTAGCCCTATAAAGCTAGAAGAGGCGTTGGAAAAAAATCCAAAAGCTAAAATCGTTGCTTTCGTTCACGCAGAAACTTCTACCGGTGCCCTTAGCGATGCCGAGACTCTGGCAAAAATTTCCCGTGAATTCAATTGTCTGACAATTGTAGATGCCGTTACCTCACTTGCAGGTAACCCCTTACTTGTCGATGAATGGCAGCTCGATGCCGTTTATTCGGGGACTCAAAAATGCCTTTCCGCACCTCCAGGTTTATCTCCAGTTACATTTAATCAAAAGGCCATCGAAAAAATAAAAAGTAGAAAAGAAAAGTGCCGCTCGTGGTTTCTCGATTTAAGCCTGGTTATGGCGTATTGGAGTGACGACGGAAAGCGCTCTTATCATCACACCGCGCCAGTTAATTCTCTCTACGCACTTCACGAGTCACTGTTAATGCTGAAAGAAGAGGGTCTTGAAAATTCATGGGATCGGCACCAAGTTAATCATCTCAAGCTACGGGCCGGATTAGAAGAACTTGGCTTAGAATACATCGTTCCAGAAGGGGAGCGTCTTCCTCAATTAAATTCAGTATCGATACCGAATCCTGCTGATGATTTAAAAATTCGCAACCAGCTTCTAAGCCAATTTAGTCTAGAAATTGGTGGCGGCCTTGGGCCATTGGCCGGAAAAATTTGGAGAATAGGATTAATGGGGCAAAGTAGCTCCGAAAAAAATATTGAACTTTGTTTAAATGCTTTAAAGAAATCTCTATAAGGATGTTTTTATGTTACCTACAAGTTTAAAAGAATTTGAAAATAGCTTCAGTGGCTACACAGAACTTCGAGTTCAAGAAAATCGTGACACCCGCATAACTTTATTAAACGGAGATGTTACTAGTAATACCAAATCATCAAATAGCGGTATTGGAGCTAGGGTCTGCCAAAAAGGATTATGGGGATTTGCATCTAATCCAGAATGGAACACAGAATCTGTTAAAGCGGTTTTAAAGTCCGCGGCTCGAAATGCAAAGTTTATGGCAGATAAAGGAAATTCTCAAGAGATTGATTTTGACCTGCTAAAAGGAACTCAGAGTTTTGACTTAACAACTAAGAAGTCTCGTCTTGGGCAAAAAGAATATATCGATTTTTGCAAGGACTTAGATGATTATATTTTTAAAAAATATCCAAAGCTTCAAAGCCGATCTGTAATATTGGCCAACTTGGATATGGAAAAACGGCTCCTCACATCCTACGGCTCAGAAAATTATTCGATGACCCCACGCTCAAATATTGTTATTCGAATGAGTGTCGAAGGAAACGACGGTCCTTGTGAGCTTTATAATTTCTATGGTGGGTTAGGACAGTTTGAAGATATTTTCACTACTCCCGATGCCTTATATTCTGAAATAGATAAATTACATGAACATTTAATAAGAAAGAACGAGGGGGTTCACGCTAAAGCGGGAGAGAAGACTGTTGTACTCGATTCGGACCTCGCGGGAATTCTTGCCCATGAAGCTATTGGCCATACCGTCGAAGCCGATATTGTGCTCGGTGGATCGGTGGCCAGGGAAATGCTGGGCAAAGAAGTTTCTTCACCTCTCGTTACGCTGGTCGATTTTGCCCATTCTTACGATGGTAAAACACTACCGGTTCCCGTCTACATGGATGACGAGGGAACGACAGCTGAAGATACCGTTTTGATTGAAGAAGGGATTTTGAAAAACTTTATGCATAATAAAGAGTCAGCCAAACACTTTGGGCACAAGGCCACAGGTCATGGCAGGGCCTATCAGTTTTCAGATGAGCCACTAATTAGAATGAGAAATACTGCAATTTTACCCGGCAAATCAAAACTAGAAGAAATGATCTCCTCCGTAGAAGATGGATATTATATGCTCCGCCCCAGTAATGGTCAGGCCGACTCAACTTCAGAATTTATGTTTGGTGTGCCTCTTGGATATGAAATTAAAAATGGAAAACTAGGGAAGGCGATAAAAGACACCACTATTTCAGGAGTCGCCTTTGATGTCCTAAAAACTGTCGATATGGTCAGCGATGAAATGTCTTGGGGAAATGCCGGGATGTGTGGAAAAAAACAGATCATCCCTGTTGGCATGGGTGGACCTGCTATTAAATGTAAATTAAATATTGGAGGGAGATAATTATGCAAGCGAAAGAAATAGCCCAGTATGCACTTAAGGCCTTAATGGAAAGTGGTGCAGAGAAGGCAAAATGCGTTCTTACAAGCTCAGAAAAAAATGAGCTAAATCTCGAAGCAGATAATATCAACCTATTGAGAACTACCTTTAATAATGGATTGGGGCTAAAAGTTATAAAAGGCAATTGCATAGGTAATATCTCTATAAATAAAACAGATAAAGACTCGATTGATCAGGCCGTCAAAGATGTTTTGGAATTGGCGAAAGCTTCTCAGCCTGACGATGCCCATGATATTTCTCCCATGCAAGAAGCAGCCGAGTTCAGCTATGGTGTTGATTCCCCAGATCTTGATAAAATGTACCAACGGCTGGTTGAGTTTCAACAGGAAACTAAAAAACGCTATCCAACAACCATATTAGAGGGATGCATGGTGGATTATAACCGCACCACCTCTTATATCTTAAATTCTAATGGAGTTGATTTTAAAGAGACAAAGGGTAGCTATAACTTTATGGCGATGTTTACTTCTAAAGAAGATGGAAATGTCTCCTCGTTTAATTATGACTCAGTATCTCTAAAAAATCTTGATAAGCCTCTGATTGAAACCGCTCAGTTTGATACCTTGCTAAGGCAATCTGGTGAACAAACAGTTCTTAAGCCATTAGAAGGAAAATTTGTCGGTGACGTAATTGTGACTCCTAATGCCTTTGACTCTTTTCTTGGGTCTTATCTTAGCTACCTTGGAGATTATTACATGATCTCAGGTTCTAGCGTCTTTAAAGATCAAGTAGGAGAGCAGATAGCTCATGAGTCTCTTAGCATTTCCTCAAATCCAACTAGTGAACTACTTGCTGACCGCGACTTCGTAACCAGTGGAGGGTACCGTGCAGAGGACCTCAAAATTATTGAGAACGGAAAGCTTAATACCTATCTCCTCAGCCAGTACGGCGCTAATAAGACAAAACTAGAAAATGTCCGAAACGACGCTAATCGCCCTTTTGTCTCCGCTGGTAATAAAGAGCTAGCTGAGATGATTAAGTCGGTTAAGAAAGGGCTACTGCTCTGTCGCTTTTCTGGAGGTCGACCTAGTGGTAATGGCGACTTCTCTGGTGTCGCTAAGAATAGTTACTATATCGAAGACGGTAAAATTCAATTTCCTGTTCAGGAAGTGATGGTGTCGGGAAACTTAGTAGAAGGGTTTAAAAATATTACAGATATTTCCAGTGAGAGAAATGAGTCAGGCTCTGGCTTTATTCCTTGGGTTCAGATAAGCGGCTGGACCGTTTCAGGAAAATAGGAGAGAGATATGAAATACAGCGAATTAGTAGGTCTGCCACTGGCATTAGTTTTTATCCCACCAAATGATCAGGAAGAGTGGGGGCTTTTGATTGGGAAAGTGCTCTCTAAGAGTGGAGCCTATTACCTCGACGATGGGGAGGAAGAAGTCCTTTTAACGCCAGAGTGGGAAAAATTGATTGCAAAGGCAAGCGACGATATCCGACCGGAAATTATGAATACTGAGTACTTTATTCCCATCCCTATGGAAGTCTAGTCTTACTCCCTATTGGGACAGGGAGGTAACTCCTGGATTTCGTCTATACCTTTTAAGGCATTTTCTACAAAGAAAATGACGCCCTCTAATTGGTTTTTACAATTAAAGAAGTATTTAGGCTGAAAGCCATATTTTTTGTAATTATCGCTTATACAGCGATCGCCTGGTCGATTGGCATAATCACCATTTATACAGACGCTCTGGACTAATTTTAAGTATTCTTCTTGTTTTTTGGCGTCGTTTGCTACGTCGGTGTCACCAAAAATACCATTGTTTCCAATTAACAGATGCCTACCTAATATGAAGTTGGATAGGCATTTTAATTGAGCGTCATCTGGCTTCTCTGGTTGCTGACATAGAGTATTCGCAAAACTGGTGAGAAGCAGCATATCTTCAGGTGATTTATTTCTCTTAGTAAGATCTACTACTTTTTTGAGGGAGTCATCCTGACATTTTTGCGCCAGCTTGATTTTTGAGGGATCAGTTTTCACTTCGTACTCTATATCTGCCATTTGGATTGTCTTAACGGCATTCTGATATTCCCTGGATCCTGCGATAGGATTTCGGCTTTCTCGAATGGCCCTTCGCCTTTCGCTTTCCACCAGCATACTGAAAAAATGCGGAGGATAGGCACGGTAATTAAGACTGGCCTTGACCTTGTAACTCCCCTGGTAGTTGGGATCAACAGGGATTTCGTAGCGTGCTTTATCTGTCTTAAAAGGTTTTAGTGATTCATCATTATTCATGTGATTGGCAAGTCCAGGAACAAATACTAGTTCCTCTCCGCCATCTTTTCGATTGCGAATAAATTGGTTAGTGTAAATTCTAAGTCCATTCACATGTTTGCTATGACCATCTCTTTCTGGAAAATCTGGACCGTGCTGAATTGTACCAGTTCGGTATAATATATCTTGGCTTGCGAGGTTATCCCGATCATGGATAAAGTATTCTGCAAATTCCATTTTATTTTGAAGGTCTTGGAAATTATCAAAACCATAACGTCGGGCAAATCTTTCTCTATTGGGAGAGTCCATGGCGTTATTTAAAAATTCAGTAGCACTAATGACAGTTTTACCGGGAATTCGATTGGCCGCAAGGTCATTATTAAATTTTTCTAAGCTAGGGGTACCGTATTTTTCGGCACCAATTTTTTCTCTCTCTTTATCCCTAAGGTGTTGTGCTTCCATGGTAACAGGATCGAGAACTACTAATTCGTGGGCGAGGTCTTCGTCTACTACGACATTATTAAAGGCCTGAACGCTAGAAAATCCAAGCTTCTTGGCCCACTCTTCACGTTCTTTTCCTTTTATATCTCCCCAAGTCTGTCCTGAACGGTAAACCACGTTACCATCGTCATCAGTCACTTCAATTTTTAACCATACTTCACGTTCTTGAGAAAATCCTGATGGAATTCCGTGACCGGTTCCAGTATTTGAAACGGTCGGTTCAATAACCAGTAGAGTTTCTCCGTCTCTTTGAATAATTTGTTGTTCTTCTTTAGGAGCATCCAGGGTAGCCGCTTGTCTCAAAAGGCATTCACGGAGTTGTTCTCGTCCGAGATGGCCACCTAATTCAGTGAGGTCTTTTGAATCAATATCTTCAAAGCGACCACGGTGCTTTTGAAGAGGAACTGTAATGCCTAAGAATTGGTGATTGGTTCGGCATCCGGTTTGAGATACAACAGACGAGAGTGGTTGAGCAGAAAAGACGCCGGGTTTACAATTAGGATCTTGGGTCATATGGCATTCTATGCAGGTGAATTTTCCACCTTCTTCTCTATAATGTCCGTATTCTGTCGCTAAATTTTCTAGTCGCTGAAAAGGCTGACCCTCTTTGGTATCTTCAGTTGGAAGGCGAACATCATGGCAGGTGAGGCATAAGCCACTGCTGTCGTATTTCTTCTTACAACCCTTTCCTGATTTCCCGTGGTTGGTTTCAGTTGCAAAGCCCCATTGCTTGGAAGTATGGGGGGAATTTATTTCATCTTGAGGATAAGGTCCCCAAAGAACAGCACCAATAACATTATGCGGTTCAAAGTCTTGGAGACTAGCACCATTTCCAATCCCGTCTCCAGTTAAACCAAGGTTGAGGTTGACTGTATTATCTATTCCCGATTTTGTATGGCAAGTTACACAGGAAATACCCTGGGCCTCTTCCTCACTCACTGCGTGGGATAGAAAACGGTCACTATCTAAGGGGACTGGGCCGGCATCGAGAATTGTTTCTTGACCAACTCCGATATGGCAGCCACCACAGAGCTGAGTTGTTGGTACACCACTGCCGTCAAAGCCGAGACCTTGGTGAGGAGTCGCTAAATTATTTTCTCTCAGTTGTTTTTCAAATAAATTAAAACCAAGGTCTACGGTGGCCCTGGCGTGGGCCGAGCTGCGCCACTCTTCCCATTGTTTTTCATGGCAAACTTTACAATTCTTTGATTGAAAGCCGTGGCCTCCAACTTGTCCAGTCGCTCCTACTCCATGTAGCGCCTTTTGATGATCATCAGGCCAACCTTCTTCTAATTGTGGCTGCAGTCCAGCCGGGTAGCGGGCGTCTCTGGCGATTTTTGAGCGATCATCGAGACTTCTAAATTTCTCGGGTTGTCCAGTGGTTGGAATTCCATATTCGAGACGACAGAAATGAAGCCCAACTTCCCAGGCGATCCATTTGTCTTTTCTGCTTTCTCTTAAAACAGCCGCGGCCAATTCCTTGCCGTAGTTACCTTCATTAATAGCAGTAACGAATCTTTCAATATGCCCAGACTTTACATTACAATGGCGGGAATCGGTATTAACCGAAGTGACTGTCACGGTGGCTTCTTTTTCATCGCTTCCTATGCCAAGTGTCTTAACACCAAAATTCCAGAGAGAACCGAACCATCCGGTTTCATCGTCCTCTGCTTCTGTGTCTTTATAGTTCACTGGTTTTGCGGCATCGTCTTTGGTTCTACGTTGACCTAACTTACCACGCCGAATCTGGGCGTCGACTGTGTTTACTGTTAAAAATAAGACAAGAAAAATGGAGATCCATTTTGACATAACTATACCCTCGCAAGACCTTTCGGCTGCTTAATCAGGTGTAATTAGCGAAAATTTAAAATAAATTAAAGAGAAACGATTGAAAGTCGAAAAGAATTTTGAAGCATAGTCTCCAGAGAGTTATTATGAATAAACTACTATTTTTGTTTCTTATTTCACTAGTACCTTTTTCCCTTTTTGCGGGAGATGAGTGGATTACAGAGAAAACACCAACAGATGCCTCTGTAGCGGCATTCAAGGATCTGAGTGCTGCACTTTCAAGTGGCAAGTTTGAAATGAAAGATGCTCTTTCAGCTTCAAAGTGTGACCTATCAATTAAAGTTGATAAAAAAGCTTTCGAAGTCACCCTCTACGCTAAGCCAGGGCAGGGCATGAATTATGCGGCAAAAAAATCCTTTAAGGTATCTTTTTCTGGAGATGAAAGACTAAGTACTAAAACAATTGAAGAGAAATATAAAAGTGGCAAAATCAAAGGCCAGCGGGTCGTGTTTTACAAGGCCTCCGGCGCCGAAGATAAAGTTTCCACAATACTAAGTTTTAATCTCACTGAAGATAAAAGTGCTATTAAAGAGGTAGTAATAGTCGATTTTTCACAAGTTGGAATCAATCGAGTCAAACCTTGTTGGAATGATAAACCCGTCGAGCTCTCTAAACAGCTCGAATTTTGAAATCCCTATCTCTATTTTTTGCCTTCATATTGCTCAGTACAAATGTGTATTCAATAGAGAAGCGCACCTTTCCAGATAATTCTAGTTGGGAAATTCGAAAGATTGAAAATAGTTGGCAAATTGGTCGGACTAAAGATGGGGCCTGGGTTCCATTTGAAAAAGGTTGGACCATGAATCCAGTTCCCTTCGATACTAAAAATAGTGATGAAATTGATATCCGTGGTCGCGGGATTCAGGGCAAGCATGTCTCCATTATTACTCCTCCTATTTGGTATCGTGGAAAAAATGTTAAGTTTAAAGTAATTCCTGAAAAAACTTTTCCCAAGCAACATATTGTTCCTACCGGTAACGATGGGATGATTGTTCTCGATAAAAAGAAATACCAAAAGAAAAATGAAAAATCTGGGCCTCAAAGTAGTTATACAATTTACACCGAAGAGGGTAATCCTGACGCCACCACAGTTAAGCGAGTAATGGGACTGCTCAGCAAGAAATTCCCAGGTAAAACAAAAAGTATGGAATCCCCTGTAATAGTTTCGGCGCTTAATAATCGTGAAGGAATTGAGGCCGGAATTAAAGCCTCAGGTTTTCATCGACCACCCTTCGTCATGCTAAACAGTGATGAGGACTATAATACTTTTACTCACCGCCTGCACGAGCTTGGAGGCCTTTATCGAGTCGATAATCAATATGCTCACGGACTAACTTGGTTTTTGGCCTATGACCAAACATTCAAACGCGACTTAGATGCCAAGTTAAAGTCAAGTGTCTCCCAAACAGAGAAAATGCTCAAAGTTGTCAGCAACCTGGGCGTCATCGAGGACTGTTTTGATAAGGACCGTTCGACCTATGAAAAGTTGCAACAATTACAAGGGGAGCTCAACAAACAACGCTGCCATCTTTTAACTGAGGTCGAGCGCTACCTCAAATTTTCAGGACGCAACCCCAAAGCCTACCAAGATGACCAACACAACCTCCACAATTTCGTCAATCGTGACGTCTCAAATAGCTATTCCATCTACGCTTGGGGCTCGGCCAGAGTCTGGCAATTAATTAACCTCGAACTCGAAGCAAAGGGCCAACCAACCCTCTACCAATTAATGAACCAAACCCATAGCGAAGAAGCCGCCGGCCAAGGGTTTGGCAACCTCAACCAACTCAAAAAAAGCTACGCCAAAATCGGCGATCCAAAGTTATTCAACAGCCTAGTCGATTTCTACTTTATCGATAATTCGACTGCCGAACTCTACCCTAAAATTCAGGGCAAAATTAAAAAGGGTGGTTGCCAGGACTAGTCCTTGATCCTTTATCGGCGGCTATAAACCCTCATTTTCAGGTAAATATTACAATAGATTCCTTTTGCCGTATCGCGTCATTCCTGACCCGAAGTAAGCCTATAAATGAAAATATTTTAACCACAACCTAATAAGGAAGAGACAATGAAAGCGTGTGTCCCCACCAAGCTTTTGCTTATCGTAAGCTTGCTACTCAGTTCATTCGGCGTTTTTGGCGCCACTAAAAGTAAAGGTCTAGGATCCCAAATTCTAATTGGAAAAGTACCTGGCCGTTATTTAAAAGGTAAAACAAATACTAAATCTCACTTGGCCTCAGTGACAATTTTAAAAGGTGTCATTAGCGAAGTTAAGCCGATTGCAGCTTCTGCGGTAAAAGGAATTCAAGCTTCGGCCAAACTTCCGGTAGTAGTTTTAAAAACTGGTCGCAAGTTTGATGTTATTTATCCAGGTCTATCTGATCTTCATAATCATACTAAGCAGAATAGTCTGACCGTTTGGGGCGCCGCCCACGGACAATTTGGAAATCGCTTTGAGTGGAGAAAGTGGAATCGTTATACTTCTGCTGTTTCCCTCAATATGAATCCTTGGATTGGCGAGTACGGTAAAGTTGTTAATTGTGCCGCTTTTCGCTGGTCTGAACTTCAGGCGATGGTTTTAGGGACGACTTATCTTCAAGGCCCTAGTTCCTGCGTTAAAGAATTTGCCATCTCTCATGTTGAAAGTGGTGATGGATTTTTAAATGATAGCGTTGATGCTGCTGGTGAACCAGTAGTACCTCAGCTGAATGTTGCAGCTCCTACAGATATTGTATATCCCGATTCTTTTCGATTCATTCACGCTGAAGTATCTCCATTAGTAAAAAAGGGGAATTCTTTTTCAGAGGCCCTTGAAAAAGTGATTATTGGGAAATGTCCTAGCTTGAAGCCTGAGATAGAAGCCGCTTTTGAGAAATCAACGGTAGCCCTTACAAAGAAGCTTGATTCAGCTAAGAAAAAATATGCCAAGAAGAAAAATGCTAAGAATAAGACTTCTTTAGTGGACGCTGAATACAACCTTACACGCGAAAAAATGCTTGATGGTGAAGTTCTTAAAGTCATTAAAAGCAAACCTAAGCTTAAGGCAGCGTGTACAAATGTTCATCCCAAGTTTGAGCGTTACCTCTCATTTGTTCACTCTGGAATAGCTGGAAAGATTAAGTATATTGGCCACCCAAGGAAGGCCGCTATTATTGCTCACCTAGGTGAAGGACGTCGCAATGATCCTTATAATATGCTTGAATTTAAACTTCTTCAGGACATGGGATTGGCCAAGAAAAATTTCAACTTGGTTCACGCCGTTGGTGTTGATAAGAGCGGTTTTAAATTTATGGCCAAAAATGGCATGGGGCTAATCTGGTCTCCTTTTTCAAATTTCCTTTTATATGGAGAAACAGCAGATATACTTTCAGCTCATAAGGCCGGAGTAACTATCGCTCTCGGCTCTGATTGGACTCCAACAGGCTCTAAGTCAGTTCTTGAAGAGTTAAAGATTGCTCGCAATTACATAGCCAAGAAGGGACTCGATAGTATTTTCACTGATGAATATCTTTATAAGATGGTCACTGAGAATTCTGCAAAGCTAGTAAATCACGAAGAGAATGATCCAACTGATGGTAAGCACGGTATGGGTAAGGTTGTAGTTGATGCCATGGCAAATCTTGTTGTAATGGCCGAGAGAGTTTCAAATCCTTATACAAACCTTGTTACTTCAGAGACTAAGGATATTAATTTAGTAGTTGTTCTGGGTAGCAATAAGTATGGGAATGTAAAAAACCTTAAGCAAGCAGAGCCTGCAGTTAAATATGAAAAACTTCCTGCTTATCTTTCTGGGATTAACCAATTTATCGAAAAAGATTCAAAAGGAAATGCTTCCAGGCCAGTCGCAGGTATTGCAACGCCACTTTTTGGAGCTGAGTTAAAAGCTAAAATGACTGTGCTTGCCTATGCCGCATTAGAGATTACTGATCTTGTAAAAAAATTCAAAAGTGAGCTTGGTACGGTTGGTAAAGCCGAGAAAGCAGCATTAAAAGAAAAAGGTTTAAAATCAGGAGATCTGACTAAGGCCAAAAAGGCTGCCGAGAAAGAATTAAAAGTTGAGGTTAAAGCTTCTCTTCCTTCAATCTTTGCAAGCCTTATGACTTCAGAGTTGGTTCAAAACTTAAAGCCCAGTGATAATTGTGGGTTTAAAGAACAGAAGGGATTTGTCTTTCAAGATTCCCTTACTGCCAATAAAAGTAAAACTGGTGGAGACATGGATGACCTAACCCGTTTTAAAAATGCCACTGGATTGAATCTTGATAGAGTTGTCGACATTCAAAAAGTTCTCGGAACCCTGCTGATGACACAATCTCGAAATATGTTTTTTATTTCTGGCGGTAAGCCATCAGATGCTCCTAATTACTATCCTTCACTATTTTCTTGTAATGATAGCCGTTACACCAAACGCCTCTCAGAATTTATGTTACCTGATGCAGCCGTGGGAGATGAGTATGAAAACAACTTGGATTATCGATTGAATTTTCGTCGTGCTCAACAAGATAGGCATGATACTTATAACACCAAAAATCCTACCAAGAAGCCACGTAAGACAGAGCCTCATCGTATGGCCGATAGCTATGGCCTAGAATATGATGCGAATGTTGGGGTTGATGGTTACTAAGAATTATTTAAATTACAAAAATAAAGGCCCTGCTATAGCGGGGCTTTTTCCTTGCCTTTCAGTTTGAAAAAGGCCTTAAGAAAACCTTGGTAGGGCTCCTTATAATTTCCTTTTGAATACCTATCTAGATAATCGTGAACAGCTAGAGAAATTTAAGTTTGATCCCCACCTTTAATGATGAAGGTATTGGAAAGATTTACAGCTAATATAAAAAGCGCTTCTAAGGGTGTGACTTCATTTTCCTTGAGTCCGCTAGGGTACCCACTACCATCTGGTTGCTCATGATGGTTAAGAATCATTTTTCTCACTTCTTTTGGGAAAAATTGTTCACCTCCAATTAGCTCCACCGACTTATGCATATGCTCTCTTACTTGAAACTGATCTTTTTGCTCGAGAGCTATGTACTGAGGCGATTTTAAATCAAAAATTGTTGCTTTTTCATTGGTAGGAAGAGAAATATTATGAAAGATAGAGGCCTTTATGATATTTGCCCAGAGATTCTCATTTTTAATGTCCACGACTTCGGCAATAGAACAAGCGACATACGAGGTAAGGAAAGCATGATCTTTGAGATACCCTTTCTTTTTATTTAAAGAGTCGAGAAGGTCTGAAAGGGAGTCAGTTTCTTTAATTGCCTTTTCTGTCGAGTCGACTACTTTCTCGATCGCCTCAATCGTTTTCTGACTAATTCCTAAATTCTTAACACAGTCTTGAATAACTTCAATTCCAGAGATCGTTAATTCGATTTTTTCTTCAGGAGAGGCATTTGGAGTGTTTAAAGCACTAAATATTTTTTCTAAAATAACATCTGAAACATCTTGATATTTTTCATTCTCAATCCAAACATATTCAGCGTTCTTATCTATATATTTCTGAAAGACTCCAGGGGCCCTTTTTTCGTTTTCTTTCAATATTTTTATATACTTACTGGAGCTAAGTTTTATATAGACATTTATCAAGTTGTCTTTGCAAAATTCTTCGAACTTATCAATCCTGACTCGACAATACGGCTCTAGTACTTCTTGATTTTCATCAGAGAGGGCATTGCTTATAGTATCGACTAGTATTTGTGAGCTAAACGGCTTGGTAATAGAGTCATTTTTGGGATTCGTCTGCTTAAAGTTCTCAAATTCTTTTATCTCTCCGATTTCATAACTGGAGCAAAGGATATATGGAATATCGGATTTAGTTTCTCTTAAATGATTATAGACAGTGGCACCATTACCATCAGGCATACTAAAGTCACATAAAACGAGGCTGATTTCTAGATGCTGGGCCTTTAATATAGCAATAGCTTCATTTCCGGAAGCTGCCAGCAAAATGTCTCTGTCAAAATAGGATTCCAGTATAGCGGCAATTACTTCACGAATTTCTGGTTCATCGTCGATTACGAGTATTTTTTTCTTGTTCATCTCTCTCCAAAATGCCTCCTAATTATAACATTATTGATTAGAGCAATTTTAATAAAAATAATAGGAAATATTTTCAGTTAAGGGTTGGATAAATGGTGATATTCGTCAGGATCGTGGGAACAAAAGATAGAAAGGGAGGGTAATGCTTCATTTTTTAGTTGAATAATTCTCTCAAGATTCTCTCGGTATAAGTTAATATCCTCCTGAATTAGTTTATTAAAGAGAAGGACTTCGAAAGGCGTAATACCTTGGAGTTGTTTTTTACTTATATAGGCATCACCGGTAAAAAATAATGAATTACCTTGGTGTTCGATCACTAAACCACAATGACCCTGAGTATGACCTCTTAAGGGAATCATTTTAATCTCGGTGGGGAGGCCCTCCAGTTCTTTTACTGAGTAAAAGTCATTCCATTTTTCACCACTTGCTCTGTAAGTTTTCCATTTTGGATTATGGTCCCACATTTTTGCTAAGTAGCGATGCTTTTGAATATAGCTTTTAGGGTTAATGGCCGAATCTAATTCTGCATCTAACAAGTGTACAGTCGCTTGAGGGAAATCAGCGAGTCCCCCTACGTGATCAACATCTAAATGTGTCACTAAAATATCAGTAAGGTCATCTGGAGAATAGCCCAGTTTAATAATCTGATGATATGCGGTTTCTTCAAGCTTTAAAAGAGGGCGCCCAATTATTTTAAGAAACTCTATCGGGAGTCTAGAACCCGAGCTTTGAACATCCTTCCTGCCGAGGCCAGTGTCCATTAGAATTAATTTTTTCTTAGTTTCTATAAGTAAACAATGGCAGACAAGGTGTTCGTGAATTACTTCCTGAACATTTTTACCACCAATATCTTTTAAAATATTTGGAATCCGCAGAGGCAGTTTTGAAAGCACCTTACATGTATTATTGATAATGTTTTTTAGACTAACTGGACAAAGAGTTGCGCAATTGAGGTGATGGACTTTTACAATTTGATCAGACATTTTTCTGGAAGACTAAACCTTTCAAGTAATCTCCTTCTGGAAACCCTCCCTTTCCTAGACAATCAGCTGAGAGTTTTAATTTATCAACAATTTTAAGCTGGTTCTTTTTTCCAAGTTCTTCCATCTGGTCGTGGAATTTCTTCCAAATAACTCTATGTGTATTTAGAAAGCAAACTAACTTGCCGCCATCTTCAAGTAATGTTGCCATATTTTTCATTGTTTTTTCGTAGGTCTGAAGAGCACGTAAAGTCTGCTTACCATCATGGCTAGCAGAAGGAGGATCACAAATAATTAAATCAAACTTTTTCTTGTGCTTAACTTTACTTTCGAGAACCTCTGCCACTGGCCCAAGAATACTTTGGTGATTTTTTCTTTCGAGGTCTGGATTTAACTCCAGGTTTTCTTCCAACCAATTCAGATAGTGTTCTGAGAGGTCTATACTCACCACTCTTTCACATTTTTGAGAAAGAGCGAAAAGAGAATAGGCTCCGGTATAGGCATAGAGGTTTAATACAGATTTTGCCTCACTAAAATAGGGAGAGAGGACTTTTCTTTGAGCGGCCATATCAGTATAGAGACCAAAGTCATATTGACCTCCTAATTTTAATTGATAACGAATACCGAATTCTTCTAACTGAAAATGCGGGTCAGGCTTAGGGGCTTTTTTCCCAGGTAAAAAAACTGAGCGAAGCTTGATTCGTTGATCTAAGTTTCTCTCTTGAATCCAAATATGCTTTGGAGTATTTGCTGGAAGAAATTGGTGGAAGGCCTTTGCAATACCTTCCATAAGTTCCTTTTCGACTCTTCTCCAGAAACCGGCATAGACTTGAATCAGCAGGTGATCATTTAAATATTGAATAAACAAGCCGGGTAACAAATCCGCTTCACCAAACGCCAAATAAAAATTTTGGCGTTCTTCAAGTAAATTCATTTTAGTCCTTTTATTGAAAGCTTTTTCAAGCCTCTCAAAAAGGGTAGTTTTAAAAAGGTGGACCTGCTCATTGAATGGTTGCTTTAGGCTCCATACTCTCGCTTTAATATTTTTATGTTTAGGATCATTTAGCAGTAGGGCAACTGGCTCTCCAGCTTTCCCGGTCCCTAGTACCATTAAATCTTTTTTTGGAAATTCTTTGCTAAATCGATCGAGCGTCACCCAGGGGTGTCCCTTCCGAATATATTTTATGGTGTCTGGGTGTAGGGGAACCCTAATCAGCTTCGCGCTCATTTGGTGTCGGGGTGACCTTCTAATTTATGAAGCTCTTCAATGGAATCTTCTAGCAAAACCAAAAGTTTATTAGTTATCGTGAATGGGTCAAAAAAATCTGTAATGTGAAACTCCCGAAGTTCGGCTTGAGTGTCTTCCGGAATAGGCAGATAAGGGTCAAGTTGATTGCAAAGCTTGTTGAGCTTTTTAATTTTAATTGCAAGGTGCTTGATTTTAATTTCTGGTCCCATTATATCTTGGTTTACAGGTGCAACTGGCGTCGCGTTAAATTCAGGTGTGGTTGTATTCATACACCATCTTTGTCCGCTAATTTCCGAAGGTCAAATGCATCGCAACATGGCTTGAGTATTGCTTATATCCATACTATGGAACTGAAAATAAGTGCCTTTTTTATTCTTTTAGGACTCCCGTTTTTGCTACCTGAAGCGTGTTTCTCGCCAATCTTTCCGCTACTTTTAAGAAATAAGAAAGGGTTTATGGCCAAGCCAGGAGAGCAATTGGTGGAATATTTATCAGGCTCCCCTGGTGCGGGAGCAGTACCTAGGTTTAGTTTTTACTCCAGTCTGGTAGAAGAAATGCTATCCCATGGTCGGCACCTTGGTGCTCCCTTAAAGGTTCCATTGAACCGTCTCAAGCAAGATTTACAGCACGAGCTAAGATGGAGGAAAAAGCTAAGTGCAGCGATTGTAGGGGGCTATTTCCAGTTTATATTAGCTTTTTTAATTGCCTGGGTTTTTATGTATATTGGCCAAAAAATGGTTGAAAGAGAAATGCCGGGTAAAATTATGTCGGTATTTCTCATTCAAGGAGTGGGGTTTGTATTTTTTTGGGTAATGGATAAATTTATAAGAGCGCTGATATTTAAAAATTTTTCATTACTTTACAAAAATTTAATGACCTTTCACTGTCTTTCTCAGGTCAGCCTGAGCCAAGAAGTAATACTGGCCCATGTCGACATGCGACAAATTCATACTTGTAAGACTCGCTGGAGTCAGCCAATACTGTGGCGTTTTGAAGCGGGACTTCGACGGTGGCGGGATGAGGGCAGGGGAATTTCTGAACTTCTAAATGAAATTTTAATTGAGCTTCAGTTTTTATGGCAGGAACGGTTTGAGCTTTATCTCAAACTCCTGAATGGATCAAAATTCTTCTGTCTGAGCTTCTTTTTTCTAGGTAGTTACCTTTATTTCTTATATTCCTTCGGCCAACTCTTTTTAATTGAATAAGAGCTACTGCTGTACTACTTTTAGCTTCCAAATGACTTTAAAACGGCCTGAGAGGGGACTATGAGTAACGATAAGCAAATTATTTATTCAATGCACAAAGTTGGAAAAGTTTATAAGCAAAAGCATGTACTGAAAGATATTAGCCTGAGCTACTTTTACGGGGCAAAAATCGGCGTTCTTGGTTTAAATGGTTCAGGAAAGTCTACCCTTCTTCGGATTTTAGCCGGTCTTGATAATGATCATTTGGGAGAAACTACAATTTCAAAAGGCTATTCAGTTGGATACTTGGAACAAGAGCCTTTATTAAATGAAGATAGAACAGTTAGAGAAGTTGTTGAAGAAGGCTGTGCCGAGATAGTTCAGTTATTGAAAGATTTTGACGATCTTAATGCAAAATTTGCTGATCCTATGAGTGATGACGAAATGAATAAGCTCTTAGAGAAACAGGCCAAGTTACAAGATAAACTAGATGCTGCTAATGCGTGGGACCTCGATTCTCGACTCGACCTAGCTATGACCGCGTTAAACTGCCCACCCAATGATCAGAAATGTTCAACTTTATCCGGTGGCGAGAAGAGACGTGTGGCCATGTGTCGGTTACTTCTTCAAGAGCCAGATATTCTTTTATTAGATGAACCTACCAACCACCTCGATGCAGAAACTGTTTGGTGGCTTGAGCGTCATCTCCAACAGTATAAAGGAACAGTGATTGCTGTTACCCATGATCGCTATTTCTTAGACAATGTCGCGGGATGGATTCTTGAGTTAGATCGTGGGATGGGGATTCCTTTTCAAGGTAATTATAGCGATTGGTTGGAAGCAAAAACTCAACGTTTAGCGAAGGAAGAAAAGCAAGAATCTAAACGTCAAAAAATGATGAAGGAAGAATTAGAGTGGATTCGGTCAGCTCCGAAGGCTCGCCATGCAAAATCTAAAGCAAGAATAAAAGATTATGAAGAGCGCCTAAAATTCCAAAAAGAAAATCGACAGGAAATAAATGAGATGTTTATTCCTTCTGGTCCTAGACTTGGAGATCTCGTTCTGGAGGCCAATGGGATTTCGAAAGCCTTTGGTGAAAAGCTATTATATGAAAACCTATCTTTTAAACTTCCTGCTGGTGGAATAGTTGGGGTCATTGGACCCAACGGTGCAGGTAAGACAACTTTATTTAAAATGATTGCTGGGCAAGAGAAAGTCGATTCAGGTGATTTTAATGTCGGTAAATCTGTTCAATTGGCTTACGTAGACCAAGGACGGATTTTAGATGGTGATAAAACATTAATAGATGTTATTTCTGGCGGAACAGAATTTATAAAACTTGGAGATAGGGAAGTTAATACTAGGGCCTATATTTCAAAATTTAATTTCTCGGGAGATACCCAGAAGAAGAAAGTTTCAGAGCTTTCCGGTGGAGAGCGTAACCGAGTACACCTAGCAGCAATGCTTAAGGATGGAGGTAACCTCCTTCTGTTAGATGAGCCAACAAATGATTTGGATGTAAATACACTTCAGGCGCTTGAAAAAGCTATTGTCGATTTTGCTGGATGTGCTGTGATCATTTCCCATGATCGTTTCTTTTTAGATCGCATTGCTACACATATCTTGGCCTTCGAAGGTAATAGCGAAGTTTGCTGGTTTGACGGAAACTTCTCGGAATACGAGGAAGATAAAATGAAGAGGCTAGGTGACGATGCTGCCAACCCGAAGAAGTTTTCCTATAAAAAGCTAACGAGAGTTTAATGTCCTCAAAGAAGATTGTTGCGAAATTCGGCGGAAGCAGCGTAAAAGACTGCAAAAGCATGGAGAGATGTGCCCAGATCGTAAGTGCTGATTCTGAAATAAATTTAGTTATTCTCAGTGCAACTTATAATACCACCAATGAGTTAGAAGAAATTTATAACAGCGCTTTGAACGGCAAGAATAAACACGCCTCAATAGTTCTTGATTCTATTAAAGAAAAACACTTGGATATGGCCGGAGAGTTAATCGGAGGCAGCGAGATTAAATTTTTTTTAAAGGAAGTCATTGAAGAGGGGCAACAGATTCTATCTGACCTAATTCGTACTCCTGATGAAAATTTAAAGTTACTAGATCAACTATATGGCATCGGTGAACGTCTTTCTTCTCGCCTTTTTTATCAGGTACTCAAAGAAAAACTGGGGCCTGAGAAAGAAGTTATATATTTTGATGCCAGGCAAGTATTAAAAACTGATTCTTCATGGAGTAAGGCCAATCCTTGTATCAAGGATATTTGTAGCTTATCAGAAAAATATTTATCAAAATATATTCAGGAAAATAATATTATTGTTACCCAAGGATTTATTGGATCGAACGAGGTTGGAGATACAACGACTCTCGGCAGGGAAGGGTCAGACTACAGCGCCGCTTTATTTGCTGAGGCCTTAGGGTCTGAAGAGATTCAAATATGGAGCGATATACCTGGTGTCGCCAGTGGCGATCCAAGAAAATTAAGCAAAACTAAAATTATCCCTGAACTTAGCTACGAAGAAGCAACCGCCCTCACCCTAGGTGGAAGTAAGGTACTTTTTCCCCGAACAATGGAAGCCGCTAGAAGAAATGGAATTCCGATTATTGTTAGTTCTTCGCTTAATCCTGAACTTGGGGGTACGATCATTCGCCCAGGTGTGACAAAGCATGTGGGGCCAAGAGCGATAAGTATAAAAGAAGAATTAGATTACTCAATCCTAACCTTGATAGGCTGGTCTATCGACGAGGCAGCTTTACCTCTTGAGGCCTTCAACAAAGGGGACTGCTTTCTTCAATTCAAGGTCCCCCTAAGTGAAGGTCGGGAATGGCTTGAAAAGCTCCATCTTCTAACAAATTAAACTCTGGTACTTTTTGAAAGATTGATCGATTGCCATCTGCTCCAAGTATTTTAATTACTTCAACAATTCTCTTTTCTTCCATAAAAATTATGTAATCAAGGTTTTGGCAAATTAAAGAAAATACCTTTTCGTAAGGAAGATCTTTAGATTTACTATAAAGTGCGAATAGAGTTCCCAGGCGCTCAATCGAGTCACTTGCAGAGTTGGCATGAAGAGTTGTCAGCATCCCTTTGTGCCCTGTATTCATGGAAAGAAAAAAGGGAATGATCTCAGCTCCACGTAACTCCCCAATCATAATGCGATCAGGGCGCATGCGAAGTGCATAGTGGCAATAATCAACGAGAGTTTTTTTTCCGCTAAGAAGGCAAGAGATATGTGGATCTTTACCAGGAAATTCATGTACATCCTCTAATAAAATTAAGTGTTCTTCAATATTAATATTGTGGATAAAGGAATTCATTAATGTTGTTTTTCCAGATCCTGTAGCACCACTAATAATAATATTTGATTTCTTTCTAATTTTTTCCTCGAGCCATTTTTTCTGGTCAATGGTGTTAGTAAAAGAATCAATACTAAGGAACTCTTCTTTTGTACGTCTAAAAAATATTTTGGGAGATCCATTTGAACACAATGATCCATGTATTAACGTAACCCTAAAACTTCTTTTAAAAATAATGGAATAAAAACTTTTGAATGGGTCTAAGCTATTCCAAGATTGGCTATTTTTGAATGCAAAAACTTCAATTGAAAGTTGTAAGTCTTCCTCATTCTCAAAACTTATTTCATAGTTTAATAGTCCATGAGAGCTAAAAGTGTCGACTTGTATATATGAATATGAGTGAAGTAGAACTTCAGTTAGGTCTGGGGTTACGAGAAATTTTTCTAGCGCGCTCCAGTTCGTAAGCTTTGAGTACAGAATAAATAAATCGGATTCTTCATCCTCAGACAGCCCCCACAAATCGAGAACAGAAGTAATTTTTTCTTTGATTGTCTCAAATGAAATATTAATTCCCTGATCCATCGATAGTTTTATTTGCCTTCTCAATTCATTTGAATATTTCCTATATTGGTTCACTTACATCCTCTAGAATAACAACACCACTTATATTCTTGTATATTGCTTGTTTAGAATTAGATTCAAAAATTTTTCCGAGCAGCGGGATCTTTGATAACCACGGAAGTCTAGAGTTATTTTCGCCACTAGTTTGAAATGTTATCTGGAAGAGCTCGACTGCTTTCCCTAATGGAACTATTGCACTTGAAATCTCTTTACTGCCAGTCAAAGAGCCTCCTTCTCCTGGCCGTGAAAATTCAGTAGTATATTTTATTTTAAAATTGTCACCAATCCTTTCTGCGATAACTTTTATGTTAAGACCTACAAACTTCCATTCTGTAGTGGATAAGCCTGCAAGGTCATTCTTAGTCTTTATTGGGATTTGAGATCCAACCTGAATTGCTAGAGGAGAATTCAACCTCATGATAGATTGTGGTTCAGCCAAAGTAGAAATTTTTACTTGCCTACGGCTTAAGAGTAATTTATTTTTTCTAATTATTCCTTCTACGCCAGAGTTGAAAAGCTCATCTAATGAGCCCGATAGTCGATCGAGGCCTAAAGAAATCTCTTCCCCATCTAGTTTTTCAATTTGTATTAATTTTAAACGTAATCTGTAATTTTTTGACTTAATATTTCTATTTAGAGATATAAATTTTACGCCATATGAATTTTGAAGATGTTTTCGAATTGATGGAGAAGGAGGTTGAGATTCAGAATAATGGCAGAAAATTTTGATTCCTTCAGCTCGGCAGGCTATATCATCTATAAACTCGCTGAGGATCGCATGATAAACTCGGCCAATCACTAGGTTTCTAAGCTTTTTTGAAAGCCTAACTTCGAAGTGAATTTTGTCTTTCCATTCTTTGTTCAGGCGCAATATATACTTATACTCATGAAGGCTCGCTATCACTCCAGACACTCGAACCAGGGGACCCTTGAGTTCTGTATTTAATCCTAGTCCCTCGAGTGCCTGAACTAGATGAAGTAGTTTCAGGTGTTGTTTTTTGGAGAGAACATAGACTCGATAAATTTCTTTAATTCAGCCCTTTTTCCAGATTACAATTTCGCTGTAACCTATTTTTTTACCTTTTATCAGAAGAATAGAGCGGACTTTGAAAAGCTTATGGGACAGCGTGTCATTATTCCCCACAGTGAATTTCTCCAGTCTAGGGACGCTGATTTCCCGGTGCTCACCTCTCGAGATTATAATATGTTGCGGATTTCTTAGCACTTCAGCTGTCGCGCAATTGACAGAAAGCAGCCAAATAGGTAAATACTTGATCTTATTAAAAGTTTTAAAATCTCTCAGGAGTTTAGATATGGTTTCAAATACACGTGTAACAAAAAATCGCAGGGCCAATAAGAAAAAGTCTGCTGGTAAACGTAGAAAAGCTTCTGATAGAAACCGTGGAACTACTCCTAAGTTTGTGATCCACGAGAAATAGAATTTTTTAATTTTCATTTCTTTCCTCCAAAAAAACTGCAAATGTCCGCTTTAGTTCAGCCCTTTTAATTACGGGATAATATACCTGTCCTTTGTTTGTGATACATATTTGCAAGAAGACAAGACTTTGTTCAACACAGGGGTCCTTTGTTTTCTGTGTTTTGACTAACTCTTTTGGAATCGAAAGTTTCTCCGTAATGATCTGATGTATTTTATGGGCCTTTGGTTCAGAAGAATCCTGATCAAAATTGATCAATATAACCTCTCGGCCATGTATAGGTTGAATCAAAAGAACCAATAATAAAAAATGTATAATCCAAAAGTTAAAATATAAATTCATAATTATATTTCCTTTTTTTGCTAGTTTTTAAAATATTAGACGGTGGATAAGCAAATAATGACTTTGAATTCAGCTCTATTATTTTTAATAGGTACTTACTAGGCAATTCTACTAAAAAAATTATATTTTCATTATTGCTGGAAGAGATCTTCTTTGATTTGACATAAGCTTTAGGGACTATGATTTTTTTTGAATCACTATATAGACTTACCGCTACCTCTTTTTGACCGGTCTGAAAGGGGACGAAGTTTTTCAGAGGCAGGGTAATTAAATTATGCCCAGGTCTGAGTTTCTTTGGGTTTGATTGTACGATTAGCGGCCGTTTGCTCGGCCACAGCAATATTGCCAATGACAGGTTGCTAATTAGTATCGCTAGGGAGAATCGTAATTTTAAAATTTGGATTGCCTTTTTAGGGCTTGATATTATCCCATTCAAGCTCAAAACTCCTTTGTAATGAAACTCTCTTAGATTTAAATTTTTGATGTATATCTAAATTAAATAGTAATAAAGTTAATAGAAATGAAATCCAGACCATCCATTCAAGTATGGCTTCACCCTTTTCCGAACTTCTTTTGTTTTTGTAGCGAAAAGAGAATTTGAAAATCGATTTTTTACTTTCATATCTACTTGAAGATAAAAATTGAGTATTGAATGACTTGTTTTCATTTTCCATCTATGAGTTCTCAGTTTCGCAGTACCATCTAAATGTCGTTTGAGAAATATTCCTAATCGACGTTGGTAAGGCAAAGATCTAAGGTGATTAACTCGGCTAGTAAAGGGACAATCTTTTAGAAGTGATATGTTTTTCAAAACTGATGCATGAAATATTCGCTGAGATATTATTAGTGACTTGTGGGTCACTTTTGAAATTGCTGACGTGGCTGGAATAAAAGATGCCTTGTAGGAATAACTGATTAGCTTATTTAGTTTCCCCATCTTACTTAGATAATTTTTTGTTAATTTAATCTGTCTTTTGAAACATAGGTATATCTTAATTTTATTTCGTGTTTTGATGTGTAGTTGTGAAAGTGTATACAAGTGGATCAAAGTAGAGCTTACTATGAATAAGGCGAATAATAGTCCAAGGAAAGTTATACTACCTCTTTCACTTCTTATATGCATCAAGCCCCGTTTTCGTAGCAATAAAAATGCTAAATGATTTTTTACTTTTGGAGGTACTTTTGCTCTGAAAAGTATTTATTTTTCTGATTAATGTTTCATGTCTATTGCATGATTTAAAATGAAACCTCTTTCTTTTCGTGACATGAAAAGAGGAGAGATGCGTTCTTATGGATTTAGACCAAAATTTTTGATTACAAAGAGAATCGGTAATGCTTTCAGTAATTTGGAAAACACACCAAAGCGCCAATGAGATGAATCCAAGTTGAGTTATAATAGACATTAGTTAACTGGAATATTCTCAACTATTTGCTCTTTCATATTTAAAACACGTTTTTGAACTACATTTCCAAATTGCTTTACTGCGACCAGGCAAAATATTCCCACTAAGCTTGAGATTATGATGTATTCCATGACACCCTGGCCTTTCTCTGACTTAAATTTTCCTCGAATTACTTTTAGCATGCTTGAAGTCCTCCTATTGAAACTACGATGGGCATTGATGCCAGAATGATGCCAAGAAAATAAACCCTTATTTAATAGGTTAGGAATATCGTCTGGTATTAAAAGTCCTTTAAGGAACTAAATTCGGTCCAGAAAGCTTTTGCATCAAATCGCGTATACCCTTAAAATTACTGTATGGACGAAAAAGCAAAACTATTTGTATTTGCCAAAAAGGAAGTCTTTCTGATTTTCCTTTTTATGCTGTTAATAGCCACAACCTCTTTTGTGTTTGGTGTTAAGGTAGGCAAGAAATTTTCATTTCAAAGAGAAGGCTTCACGACTGAAGATCGTGAAAAAGTGGACCTTCTTTCTGGCCAGGAAGAAAAAGTACATAAGCAAATGGAGGAAGATCGTCCAGGTGAAAAGACTCCGCAAGAGCTTCAGCAGGAAATGCACGACAACCTAAGAAAGAAAATTGAGCGTGAATTTACTCAAGAGGAAGCGGCAGCTGCGGCAGAGACTCAAAAAAAAAATGAAATAATCCCGGCAAAGGCGATTGAGCCGGTTGCCAAGATAGAAAATCCCAAGAAAATTGTAATACCAGTCACTGAATCAACACCCGAAAATGCACCGCCTTCCTCTACACGTGATAAATACAGCGGGAAATACACAATTCAACTTTCATCTCATAGAACCCTTAACGAAGCAGAAGAGTTTGCGAAAGCTTTTAAGATAAGGGGATACAATCCAATAATTAACGAAGTCGAAGTTAAGTCCCGTGGAACCTGGTACCGAGTTAGCTTAGGCGTCTTTGCCAATCTGGCCGAAACTAAAGAGTATGTGCTAAAAGAAAAAGAACTCTTTATGGGACAAGACTACGTTTTTATTCAATTTGATTAAATCTTAAAATACAAGGAGCTGGTATGAGCCAGTATACTCTCTATGGTCTAGTTATGGCCGGTGGGCAGGGAACTCGATTCTGGCCTGAGTCCACTTCAAAAAAACCAAAGCAATACCTTTCACTTGTAAGTGAAAAATCGTTATTGCATGCCTCTCTTTCTCGTTTTGGAGATTTGATTGGAACTGATAAGCGTTATATTGTGACCGTTAAAATGCAAGAAAGTTTGGCGAAAGAATGTTCTGAAGGCGAAATTAATCCAAAAAACTTTATTTTCGAACCCGCTGGTCGTAACACGGCTCCCTGCATACTTTTAGCTCTCGCTTCACTTGTTGCAGAGGGCGCAAGAGATGAGGATGTAGTCAGTATTGTAACTAGTGACCACGTAATTAAAAATACTTCAGGATTTCAAAAGACAATAGAGAAGGCCAGCGCTGCTGCTAGAAGTGAAGGCAAAATAGTTACTATAGGGATTACCCCCGAAAGTCCCCATACAGGATTTGGTTATATTAAGGCCGGTGATGGTAATACTGATGGCGTATTTGAGGTCAATCAATTTGTAGAGAAACCAGACAAAGTGACTGCGGAAACTTATCTTGCTGATGGGAATTATTTTTGGAATGCGGGAATGTTTGTAAGTACCATAGGAACCTTAAAAGAAGAGTTCAATGGGCATGCACCCGAAATGTTTACTCATTTTAATTCTCTGGTTAGTGCTCATGGAAATGATCAACGGATTGCCGAAGTTTATGATCAGATCCCTGCTGAGAGTATTGATTATGCAGTGATGGAAAAGTCGAATAAGGTAATGGTGGTTCCCGCTGAATTTGATTGGAATGATATAGGTTCCTGGGATGCTCTCGAGTCGGTTCTTCCTTCCGAAGATGGAAATACCTGGGTTGCAGACAATGGTCACTTTCAATTAGATGCTAGTGGAAATATTGCCTTTGCTCCAGGAATGCATGTTTCGTTGATTGGAGTTGAAGACTTGATCGTCGTTTCAAATGGTAAATCTGTGGTGGTTCTGCCTAAATCCCGTTCACAAGATATTAAAAAAATTGTTGCACAACTTAAAGAGCAAAACTCAGATTTGGTATAAAAAAGACCCCCTGTTAAGGGGGCCTAGGACGAATGAGGGAGATGCGTCGGAGTATGCCTTTTCTTAGGTTTTGTTGACGAGTTCCTTTTTCCAAAACATAGGAACCTTGAAACTTTGAGACGTTTGTTGTGATAAACCTTCCTCCTTGGTTTTGTTGACTATTTTAGTAGTGGTAGTTGTACAAGAGGCGAGCGACATAACACCCGCCACCATAAAGAAAAGGACATATTGGTTTTTAGTTTTATTTTGTAGTTTCATTTTCACTCCGATTGTTACTTTCTACATTTCTAAGTATGCCTAGCGACCACCATTAAGATGTCATTAAATGGAAAACAGTAAGTTAGGCTTATGTCACTTAATTGTGAGGTAAAAAGTACTTGGGTCAAGAATGTGGTCTATAGAATAATTATATTTTTAAGTTTTTTTGGTTTAGTTTAAAATGAATCACCCGATGGGCAGGAGGCTCATTAATTTGGATTCAGGAGGAAGAATGAAGAAAGAGATGAGAAAAATTGCGAATGATATTTTCCAACAAAGTATTGATATGAACCTGCTAACAAAGCATGGGGAGCTGACTCTTGAATCAATTGAGAATTTACGTACCTCTCTGAGTAAACTCGAAGAGCTGCATTTTCTTGATAATAATACTAGTCTAAAGGATAAGCCTTTAAAGAGCGCTTAAAAACGTTATCAACCTGGCTGGTAAAAATTCTTTTTATTTCGTCTAAGTCAGGTTTGGGTAAATCCAACGTAATTCCTTTAATCTCCATTAATCCCATAAGTATTTTATGAAAATCTTCAGCAGTATTACTTTGGCCACCGGAAAACGCGGCCTCCTGAACAACTTTGTAAAGATCATCTCTGGAAAAATCAGTTTTTTGAATTAGATGATGAAGGTAATAGCTAGAGAGGTATGTGGCAGTACGATTTACTCGGTCCTCTATGACCTCATTATGGAATGCTAAATTATCGACTGTGTTTTTGAGTCTTCCTAAGGCATAAAATAATATGCCGAAATTATCAGGAAGGTAAAAGCGCTCAGCAGAGGAATGCGAAATATCTCTTTCATGCCAAAGTACAATATTATCTAATGCGATCAAATTATGAGAGCGCAGCATTCGCGCCATTCCAGTTAAATTCTCGCCCGAAATAGGATTTTTCTTATGCGGCATTGTCGAGGAGCCTTTTTGTCCTTTAGCGAAGCCTTCATGAAGTTCATTAACTTCTGAGCGATGAAGATGGCGGATCTCCACGGCAATTCTTTCAATTGCTGCTCCGGTTAATGCGTTAATGCCCACTAGTTTGGCTATGCGGTCTCTTGGAATAACTTGGGTCGAATGGGGCTCGACTTTGACTCCGAGGGTGTTGGCGGCTTGTAGTTCTTGTTCAGGCGTGAGGATGGTATAGTTTCCTACTGCCCCTGAAAATTGGATAGTTAGTTCATTTTCATAGAATTCTAGGAGCTCTTTATAGCGACGAGAAAATTCGTTATAGTGCCCTAACAGTTTTTGGCCAAAGCTTAATGGTTCAGCATACATCCCATGAGAGCGTCCCATCGCCATTACATCTTTCATTTCGACGGCGCGAGCTTTTAGACTAACTAGAAGTTCTTTGAATTGTGGGAGGATTAATTCTAATGATTCTTTAATTTGCAGAGTTAGTGCCGTATCGATTATGTCAGAAGAAGTGACACCAAAGTGAAAATACTTGCCAACCTCAGGGTCTAAGTTCTCTGTGATTGAGCTACAAAAAGCAATCACATCATGCCGGGTAATGGCCTCGATTTCCTCAATCCTCTGAGCATTGATAACGGCGACCTCTCGAATTTTTTGACAAGTCCCCTTAGGTATCTTGTCGCCTTCGATGGCCTCTAATATTGCAAGTTCGGCCCTTAAGTAAGTATTAAATTTATTCTCATCTTTCCAGATGCGAGAAATTTCTTCTTTGTCATAGCGTGAAATCATGTGAATACCTTAAAAGAAGGGCAGACTAAAAGTAGAAGGCGAATTCAAATCCTAACCCAATCCAGGTCATTAAAAGGGATCGAGCACTGCCAGTTTGAGTATCAAATTCTTGTGAGTGTTTTAGCTCAGCCAAGTTATAACTCATTTTTAAACCATAATGTATTTTTTGAGAAGTCCTTCTGTGAATTCCGAAGTCGGCTTTGAGGCCCCAACCAGCAAAAGATTTATCTATGCGCTCCACATCAGCATTGTAGCGGCCAATTCCGACAGAGATTGTTTCGAATAAGTTATCGGATTTAATGAGGTTTCGGACATATGAGGTACGATAAGCAATTGAGATTCCTATGCCAGTGACGGTGGCATTCCCCTCTAATATTTCGTCGTTGGTGAAGGTGGTTCCAGTGGTTAGATTGGAATTGACGCGGCCGAACTCTCTAAATTTCCCGGTTGAACGGTTTCCCCATAGCTGAATCCAGGCCAGGTCAAACTTTTTTGACCAGGTGGCCTCGGCAGTAATCATGTCAGCAGCATTTTGCAGGTCCATATTAATCAGCCCATGCGCGGCCACTAAGTATCTGTCGAATTGGGTATTGTAATCTTGAAAGAGAATACCTCGGTCGGCATCACGAACTTTTAGAAGGCTTTCATCTTTGATGTCTTTGGCCCATGGATTTTTTAATGCTTCCAAGTCTTTTGAATCGACGTCGTCATTTTTCCAATCTTGTGATTGTCCAAGAGCAGGAATGAGTAAGAGGAGGAAAAGAAGAATTAGTTGTCTCGCTTTCATCTTATTTTTCCTTATCCAGAGGTTTCGCCATTTTTTCGAAATTTTCTCCTGGGAAGTCTTCGATCCCTATGGTTTTAGCTAATAAAAGTTTTTCGCGCGCGTGTAAGAATTTTGTTTGTTCCATTAGGATTTCAACGTCAATTTTCTCGTTAAGCGCATGGTGAAAGTCGTTGTAGCGAGCTCTCTTATTGAGGTAATTTTCTAAGATTGTGTCGAAAGTTTTTTGGAGATTAGAAGTCCTCGCCCTCAAAATGGTCATTTGGTTTTGTAGATGGCGTATTTTTCTATAATGGATACGAATGTCAGACTTTGAGCCATGAGTGGCATTTTGAAGCTTTTTAAGCGCCAAGCTTTTTTGTAGAGAGGCTTTTCTAGTTTTGCGGCCATTAAAAAAGCCGCCAGAGCCAGTGATGGTCCAACTAGCATTTATCGTCGCGACGAGTTCAATATCTCTACCTGCATTAGTTTCATAGCGAGTTTGAAGCTGATTTTGACCAAAGGAATGGTTGTAGGCTCCAAGATTGACGGTAAATTTTGGGAGCGGAAGATTCTCTCTCAAAGTTAAGTCATAATTACGTTTGGCATTAGTCAGGCTAGAAAGGGCGTCAAGAACGATGGTATTGCTTTTACTAACCATCGCCATCGATTCATCTATAGTAGTATTCAGCGGTTGGTATACTAGCCTTTCCCTCAATAAGTATTTGGTTCCCGGAGCATCTGTGATCTGTTCCGCTAATTCTTCTTCTACCACCGAGGCATCAACTTTAGATTGATGAAAATCTGTCTGTGCTCTTAGGTATTCTGCTCTCGCCTGGTAATAGTCCTGTTTACGTATTTTTTTTAAGGTTATTTTTTCTCGATTCAGTCGATATACAAAAGAGGAATGCCTTAGCTGCTCTTTTCGTAGAGTTTGAATTTCTTGGAAGGCCGCTACTTCAAAATATTTTATAATTAAATCATGCTTTAAGTCTCTTCGTAATTCTTTTAACTTTTTAGTGGAGCGATTGTAAGTGGTTTTTGTATTAAGAAAGGCAAGGTAATCTTTTCCCCAGTTAAAAACGGTATAATCACCCATGGAGAGTCCAAGGACTCCTCCAGGGACATCGCTTGTTCTGGAATTTTCTATTCCACCTTTTTTTAAGGTTCCCACTCTTTGCTCTGAAGTACTCAAGGTCAGAGTAAGTTGAGGCATCCAAAAATCAGACCAGCTATCTTCCCAACCAATATCTAAAATTTCCTTTTCGTGCTTTCGTTCTTGCTCGGTATAATTGGCCCTAATTCCCTTTTCGATGACATCCGTTAAGCTAATTGCCTTTACCTTTTCTTTGAAGGTTAGGCTGTCTACTCTTTGAACGTAGCCATTTTTGAGAAGGGCCTCAGGAACTTTCGCCCTGGTGGGAATCAATTCATTATCTGATTTTGCTTGGTCGGCTTTGACCGTATCCTGGGCCCAGATAGGCGCAGATAGAAGAAAGGTCAATGCCAATAGGATTGGTGGGCGCAAATATTACTCTCAGTCCGTGTGTAATTTCTTTGTCTGAGTAAAATTGTAAGACAGTCAATCCGCTCTGTGAAGTTAAATGTAGCAATTTAAAGGGCGATACCTGGGCAGCCTTTCCGAATAATATTTTCTTCGTGATGGTCTAGTTGAGTTTGAGTCAATTCTAGCTCGTGCCTAAGATGACGGAAGTTTTTCTTTAACTTCCTTAGGACCGAAATACGGGCAGGAGGGGTAATTTTTTGGAGGTGCTCATTGCGGATGAGTAGTGCCAGGATCTTTTGCTTATGGCCCACCTTGCGGGTCCTCTTAGATAGCAACTCCTCACAGCGCCTACTTATACTAGGATCCGTGACAACAGTGCTCTTATAGTCCTGACCCAGTGCAAGATTTAAGGTGCTGAGTACTCCAATAAGAATTAGAAAACCAAATACGTAACGTGTCATGTAATCATTTTATCAAACTTTTCTTTGAGAGGGGCTCGTGGTAAAACTTACCCTGATTAATTTGAGAGGCAGTTCATGCAGGAATATAAGGTTTTGGTCCTCATTCCGGCTCGGTTTGAAAGTTCCAGGTTCCCTGGCAAGCCTCTTGCACCCCTAAAAGGAAAGTCAATGATCTCCAGAGTGTTGCAAAACGCTCAGAGTATATCCGACTCTTCTATTCAAATAAAGGCCGTCGTACTCACAGATGATTCACGAATCGAAGACCATATAAAAGATATGGGTGGTGAGGTTCGACGAGTTGATGATGACACTGTCTCAGGAACTGATCGCATTTATTTAGGTTACCAGCGGTTTTTTAAGGAAGAGAATTGGGATTTAATTATAAATGTTCAGGGTGATGAGCCTTTGCTTCCAGGAAGTGAAATCCTGGAATTAGCAAAATTTCATCTAGAGAGGGACTTTGATATTTGTACAATGTTGCGAAGAGAGTCGAGCTTCGAACATTTCGCAGATCCGAATAAGGTTAAAACTATTTTTAGTGAGAAAACTGGAGAGTGCCATTATTTTTCGAGGGCACCTATTCCATATAGCAGAGATAATTCTGGTGAAAAATTTGAAGGGCATTGGTTTTTTCAGGCCGGAGTCTACTCTTTTTTGCCGAAAGCACTTGTAGCATTTTGTCAGAGCAAAGCATCGTATTATGAAGAAATTGAAAAATTGGAGCAATTACGTGCCCTTGAAATGGGAATGAGAATTGGAGCCTATGAAACTAAAACCGAACTATTTGGGGTTGATACGCCTGAAGATGTGGCGGTTGTGGAAGGAGTTTTAGATTGAATCCTGGAGCACAGAAAAAAGGTAAAAAGGGAACTAAGAAGTACATCTTCGTAACTGGAGGAGTGGCAAGCTCTCTAGGAAAAGGTTTAGCAGCTGCTAGTATTGCAGCTTTGTTAGAACGCAGAGGCATTAAAATAAATATGCTAAAAATGGACCCTTATATTAATGTCGACCCAGGTACCATGAGTCCCACTCAGCACGGAGAAGTTTTCGTAACAGATGATGGAGCCGAAACTGACTTGGACTTAGGACATTACGAACGATTCACAAGTTTAACTCTCTCCAAGTCTTCAAATTTTACAACTGGACAGGTCTACTTGCAGGTAATTGAGAACGAAAGAGAAGGTAAGTACCTAGGTAAAACGGTTCAGGTTGTTCCACATATTACAAATGAAATAAAACGTAGAATTTTAGTGGCTGCCGAAGATGCCGATTTGTTGATAGGCGAAATCGGGGGGACAATTGGTGATATTGAGTCGACTCCTTATGTCGAGTCGATAAGGCAATTTGCTGCAGACGTAGGGCCTGAAAATGTTCTCTACATACATTTGGTACTGCTTCCCTATATAAATGCAGCAGGAGAATTAAAGTCAAAACCAGCTCAGCATTCAGTAAAAGAAATGCGATCGATGGGGTTGTTCCCAAATATAATCATTTGCCGCTCCGATCGCGAGATCGAAGAGGGAATTTTAGACAAAATTTCTTTGTTTTGTAATGTTCCTAAGGATCATGTTTATAGCTCTATTGATGTCGACTCAATTTACAAAGTACCACTTGAGTTTCACAAACAAGGGTTGGATGAAAAAATCACCGAACAATTGGGGATGTGGACAGCACGACCAAATATGGAAGACCTAGAAAAAGTGGTTTATAACTTTAATCACCCTCTGAGGGCTGTCAAAATTGGAATCGTCGGCAAGTATACCGAACTGATTGAATCCTACAAATCCCTTGATGAGGCCTTGCGACATGCTGCTGTAGCAAATCAATTAAAATTAGAGCCTGTATTTATAGATTCTGAAGATTTAGAATCCAAAGAAAAGATGGATGGACTTTTATCGGAAGTCCAAGGAATTTTGGTTCCAGGTGGGTTTGGAGAAAGAGGAACGGAAGGAAAAATAAATGCGGTTCGCTATGCAAGAGAAAAAAATATTCCCTATTTTGGAATATGCCTCGGAATGCAACTTGCACTGGTCGAATTTGCTCGTTCAGTAGCAGGGATTAAAGATGCAACGTCGGAAGAATTCTCAAAAAAAGGGAGCCCAGTTGTTCATTATATGGAAGGGCAAAGTGAGACTAGGGCCAAGGGGGGAACCATGAGGCTTGGTGCCTATGATTGCCACCTTGAGAAGGGAACCTTAGCCTATAAAATCTATGATAGAAGCGAGATAAGCGAGCGCCACCGTCATCGCCTTGAAGTTAATAATAAATACCTCGAAAATATTAAAGAGGCTGGAATGGTTATTTCAGGAACTAATAAAAATTTAAACTTAGTGGAAGTGATCGAGCTAGAAAATCACCCTTTCTTTATTGGATGTCAGTATCACCCTGAGTTTAAGTCTCGTCCTTATGAACCACATCCTATGTTTTTCAACTTTATAGCTGAAGCAGATAATATTAAACGCGGAAATTAATACTCCTGAGGGAAATGTAATGACAAAGAAATTAGAGCTTTTTATTGGGCCATGCGTTCTTGAAAGCGAAGAGTTGGCTTTTCAAATAGCAGAAACAGTAAAGAATGACCTTAGTGAATTTTCCTCAAAAGTTAACTTCACTTTTAAAGGCAGTTTCGACAAAGCAAATAGGACATCAATTAATTCCTATAGGGGACCTGGGATTGAGAAAGGACTCGCGATTTTAAACAATGTAAAAGAGAAATACTCTTTAAAAACTCTTACCGATTTTCATTTCCCAGAACAAGCGGAAAAAGTAGCGGAGAGTGTAGATATTTTACAGGTGCCAGCTTTCTTATGCCGCCAGACAGACATGATTATTTCAGGGGCTGAGGCTTGTAAAAAATATAATAGAATTTTAAAAATAAAGAAAGGTCAGTTTCTCTCTCCCGAAGAGACCGGAAACATCGTTGAGAAAGCAGCCAATTTTTTAGCAAAAGAGCAGATCCTATTAACTGAGCGAGGTAGCTCATTTGGATATAATAATCTAGTCGTCGATATGGCCTCTTTTCAAATTATGAAAAGTTTCGGTGTGCGGACTGTCCACGATGCAACTCACTGTGTCCAGCGACCGGGTGGCTTAGGAAGCGCGACTGGTGGGAAAAGGGAACAAGTCCTTGTATTGGCCAGGGCAGCTGTCGCAGCAGGAGCAGACGGTGTTTTTATTGAAACTCATCCGACTCCAGAAAAAGCATTATCGGATGCAAGCACATGTCTTCCATTATCCAGCATAAAAGATACCGTTTCAGAATTGCTTAAAATCTATGAGGCCATCCAATGATAAGAGGAACCGATTTTCGAAAAATTGCCGAGCACTATAAAGAGAAACTTTGCAAAATTAAAGTCTGCGCCTTTGATCTGGACGGAGTTTTGACCGCAGGGGACCTGCAATATCAAGGGCAGGAGATGCAATGGAATCGAACATTTCATGCATTAGATGGTTATGGATTTAAGATTTTAATGAAGGCCGGGCTCAAAGTAGGAATTATTACTGGTGGAGATTCTCAAAGTGTCATTGAGCGTTTTGAAAAAAATCTGACAGTCGACTTCGTCTATAGAGGGAATGAAGATAAGCGAGAAGGCTTTAAGAAAATTTTAGATATGGGTTATTCTCCTGAAGAAATTCTCTATATGGGGGATGAGTTTTTTGATTTGCCACTTCTTAAGGCAGCAGGGTTTTCTGTTACGACTTCAATAGCAAGTTTAGAAATTCAAGAAAGTGTCGATTATGTCTCGGAGAGAATGCCTGGAAATGGTTGTGCACGAGAAGTCATCGATTTGGTCCGCTATGCCCAAGGAATTGTACCAGAAATTCCCGAGCTTGAATTATGACTGACGATCAGTTCAAAAATTTGAAGAATCTTCTTGAAGATAGTTATACCTTTCCATGTGAATACAAATATAAATTTATTGTAAAATTTCCCAAGTGCGATGAATTGAAGGCCAAAATGAAAGGCTTTGAGATTGTTGAAAAGCCTTCTAAAAATGGAAATTTCGTCAGTCTTACCGTGACGGGAACTTTCGAGACGTCAGATGCGATAATCGAGGTATATCACCGCGTAGCAGGCATTGAAGGGGTGATTAGCTTATGAAGTATGATTCAGTTTTAGTTATTGGTGCTGGTGCCTTCGGGACTTCTATTGCTTCAGTACTTGCCAAGAATTTTAAAAAAGTAGTCCTAAAAGTTAGGTCCCAAGACGTTTACGATAGTATCAAGGAAGGCGAAAATAAAGTTTACTTGCCTGGCCTTCCGATCGCAAAAAATCTCATTCCAGCTTTAAGCTGGGAGGAAGCCGACCAACTACTGGATGGCAAAATAGACTTAATAGTCAGTGGACTTCCTACAGCAGGCATCGCTCATTTTTTTAAAGATAATTTTGATCGATTTGAAAATTATTTTAAGAAAGGCATTCCTCTTGTGTCTCTCTCAAAAGGTATTGACCCCGAAACACTTGAGCTTTCAGACGATTTGTTCTTCGAATATTTTCCATTCTTTAAAGACAATTTTGTATTTTTATCAGGTCCTTCATTTGCCAAAGAAATAATGGAAGAGCAGATTACTATTGTGACACTTGCTGGCCGCTCTCGACAAACATTAACTGCTGTAGCAAAAATGTTAGAGACACCCTATTTTAAAACAATGGGATCCTATGACATCAAAGGGGTGCTTTTAGGAGGCGCTTTAAAAAATGTACTAGCGATTGCCGGAGGAATTATTGAGGGGCTTGGTTTCAATTACAACACGCGTGCTGCAATGATTACGAGAGGAATTTCTGAGATGTTGCGATTTGGTGTCGTTTACAATGCCAGGTCTGAAACTTTTTATGGGCTGTCGGGGATGGGGGATTTAATCCTGACAACAACTGGCGACCTGTCTAGAAATAAGACCTTTGGCCTTGAGCTAGCTAAAGGCCGAACTGCAGAAGAAATTATCAACGGGCAAAGAACTGTTGTCGAGGGTTATAAAACTACCAAAGCTGCCTATTTGATCTCGCAAAAATATGAGATCAGCGCAAGAATATTTAATGGCCTCTATACTGTGTTGTATGAGAAGAAAGATCCTCGGGATGTAATTGGACAGGTTATGAATGCGCCTATGCGTTTTGAGATTGGTGATTAATTTAAAAATTCATTTTTATAAATAAAATCCGAAAAAGTTTCTTTAAGTCGTTAAGTATTGCAAGCAATGCTGGCAGAACAAATAGAGTTAAGAAAGTCGCAAATAAGAGACCCCAGCCCATCGAAAATGCTAGTGGTTGCGTAAAACCTGATTCACCGCCAATGCCGTATGCCATTGGGAATACTCCTCCCATGGTCGTCACAGTTGTTAATATTATCGCTCTAAATCTCAATGAAGAACCAATCAATATGGCCTCGTTACCCTCTAGCTCTGGAGAGTCAAGAGTTTGCTTATTGACGGAGTCAACCATGATGAGACTATCATTTACAACAACACCCGCCATTCCTATCAAGCCTATTATCGCCATTATCTCAATCTCTAATCCATGTAGGTAAAGGGCCAAAATGATCCCGATGATTCCAAATGGGATTGGGATCATAACAATAAAAGGTAAAATAACAGAATTGAGACATATCGCGAGAACTAAAAGAATTAATAGAATACAAATTATCGCAATTGATATTATCCAAGCCTTACTCTTCTCCTCTTGCTCGGATGCTTCTAGAACCGTGAAGGTAAAGGCGGGATATTCTTTTATAATTGGGGCAAGTGTCGCTTTAATATTTTTTGCCACATCCATCTTGGTTGTTTTTTCTTTGTCATATCTAATATTTATTACAAACTTTCTCAACAAATTTTCATGTTTGATGGATTTTAATATCTTCGTTTGACTCCAGCTGCCAAGTTTTGTCACTGGAATTGCTATTCCTTTGGGAGTAATTATTTTAATTTTTGAAAGTTCTTTAAATGAGATGTCATTTTTACGTTTATATTGCGAGAAAAGTTCTATATTCTCTCCTTTATTTCTAAAGGTAGCGAGTTCTTTAGGACTAAATAATTCGCTCAATTGTTGAGCCAATGACTTAGCGGTTACATTATAACGTAATAATTCATCTAGGTTTACCAAGAATTGCCAAGAACTTTGAAATAATCTTGAGTCGTCGCCAAGAGAAATAACATTTGGCACTTTCTTGAGCAGAACTCTTAGTTTTTCTTGTAAATCTTCAAAACTCAATTTGTCACCACCGGATACGAAAATAGAAACAATATCTTGATCATCTTTTCCTTTGGTCTTTGTATCTATTGTTATATTTTTGAATTCATTTGTTTTAATAGTCTCCATTTTATTTTTTATTTTATTCTTCAATTCCTCTCGAAATTTTGCAGGAGAAGGGTGATCTTCATTAATCATAATCTTTGCGGTTGCAAATCTATAGGCAGTTCTAAATTCATTATTAATAAAGACACTTCCTATTTCACTACTAATGAAAGTGACATCCTTGCTACGGAGCGTGTTTAAATAATCATGAAAAGGTTTTAACTTTTCAATACTCTCTTCCAGGGAATCGCTTTCTTTTAATTCGACTGAAACTTGAAGGTATTCCGAACCTATACTCAAATTAAAAGATTTTTTCATACTTCCGGTTAAAACAAATGAAGCAATTAAGGTGCTAGCGAGAAGGATGAGAACAATATATCTCCACTTAATGGCCTTCTTTAATACCGCTTCATATTTTAACCTCAGCTTCCTAAAGAAATTATTATCGCTCCGTTTTGACGGGCTTTTCACAAAATGTGCTAAATGATTTGGTAGGATAAAAAAAGATTCAAACCAACTGAGGATTAAAGAAGTTATAATTACAACGGGTATGGAATAGAGAACTTGGCTAGCACTACTTTTTATGAATAGAATTGGCGCAAAGGCAACGGCGGTGGTTATAACCGTCCCTGTCACAGGCTTTATTGTACTATAGGCTGCTTCGGTTGCGGCTTCTTTTGGGGAGAGACCAGCATCTAGATTTAAAACATAATTTTCGGTGACAATAATTGCATCATCGACCAAAATACCAATTACTAAAATCATCCCAACCACTGAGATTAAATCGATAGATATTCCAAGAGTATTAAGTACGATAAATGTTCCAAAGTAGGCCAAGGGAATCCCTGCCGCAGTCATCGTTGCTACTCTAAAGCCCAAGAGGAAAAAAAGACTAATCATGACGATTACTAGTCCTCCGAGGCCATTAACTTTTAGCACATTCAGTTGCTTTTCAATAAAGTGTGCGCCATCCCCTGTAATTTTAACTTCTATATGGGAGGGGAGAATTCTAATTAATTCATTTATAGAATTTTTAACTTTATCCCGTAAAACGATTGCATCGCTACTTATATCCTTAAAGACAGTAAAGGAAACGGTCTGGTGGCCATCGTACAAAGTAATTTTTTTTCTCTCAGGAAAACGGTATTCAACGTTGGCGACATCGGCCAAAGAGACTTTGAAACCGGATTCGTTCCCGCTTATGGGCAAATTTCGAATTGACTCTATAGAGCTAATATTTTGTCGCAGCTCGACTGATACCGTCTTTTCATTCTTTGAAAAGGAACCAACTGGATCGAATGAGAAATATCCAGAAATCTTTGTTTTTACTTCATCAACAGAAAGACCGTAACGTGATAATTTCGCAAGTTTGAAGTCTACGAAAATTTTACGATCGGGCATTGATGAATTGATCTTGACCACGCCTCTTATTTTTTTAAAAGAATCTTCTATGGCATGAACCCATTTTCGGTCATGGTCGTTTTCAGGAGAGATCCCGTTTATGCTTATATCTAAGAATTCATATGAATCGACAGAAACTCGTTCAACGATTATTGGCTCCATTCCAGATGGTAGGTCACTTCTTATACCATTTACCCTCGCGCGGATTAACTCAACGCTTTCTCCGATTTCTTCATGGGAGGATTCAAACTCAATAGTAATTTTTGAAAGGCCATTTTCTGTTGAGGACTTAATACTGTCTATTCCCGCCAGGCCATCGAGGTTTTCTTCAATAGGGAAAGTTACTAATTTCTCCATCTCGATAGCAGAGGCGCCTTTGAGTAATGAGGTAATTTTGACGATATTGAACTTCATAGTGGGGATGAGGTCTCTCTTCATGTTTAGAAATGAGACTGCTCCTACAATAATAATGAAGGCGGATATGAGGTTGACTAGGAAGGACCGGTCGATAAAAAATCGGATTAATTTCTTCATTTAAATGCCATCCCAGAAAATAATTTAGATGGTCATTTCATAGCCAATTTGGGGTAGTAATTCAATAAGATAGGGGTTTTTTACTGGAAATTACTGCTTCGTCCCTTCTTGGACTGTCTGATTGAGTTTTTTGACTTTGGCGCGTTCTATTTGGATTCTTTGCTGCTCTAGCTTCAACAACCTCGCTTTTTCCGCGAGGTCTTCAGCTGATTCAGCTTCTACTACCAGAAACTGGCCATCCTCAAGCTGAATTGCAAAACTTTGACCAGGATTGGCCTCTTTTAAATTCCCAATATAGGACTCCAGGCTGGTTTTATTGAAAACGTTGACTGAACTGGGTGGAATAAACCTGGAAACACCTTCTCTTGGAGGTGTGCTTGTTAGAATTAGATCGGTCTGAGACTGGCTCCGGGAATTTATATAATTTATATAATTGTCTGTAATCTGCCCCTCTGCAGCAGTATAGGCATTTTCTTGAATAGGGGTTGAGTTATCGACATAAACAGAATTGTCATTGGTATTGATTCTAGTGGCTCCATTGAGTGTACTCTGCCCAGAGTCAGTCGTTGGGATAAGCTTGCGATCACCTGATTCCCCTATTTTTTGGCCCTCACCCTGTCCTACTTTTGATTTTTCATTTGCTGCGGGAGCAAGTGAGGTGATGGCCTGGCGCTCTTTCTCTTCTTCGATTAAAGTTTCAACTTGCTCAACTTCACCTTGCTTCTGACTTATTAGTTCTTCCCCCTGATCTTCGCCTTCTGCAGTTGAACTCTCTTCAAGGGAATTGTTGGTTTTACCATTTCTTAATTCCTGTAGCTCTGCCTTACGATCAGCTAATTCTTTTTCAAGCTTCGAGATGGCCTCAGCATTTTTCTGGTCTTGTGCTTTTTTCTTAGCATCAAAATCGTCCTGATTAACAATCGGGGGAGCTACTGGTACAAAATTTGGTTTTTGTTCAAGGACCTGGGGAGTAACTAATTTCCCTTTTGGAATAAATTTTTCTATAAGACCCTGCTCTTTGGCCAATTTTTCTTGAGGAAGGAGCATTTTATCTTTTTTCTTGGATTCTAGTTTAGCTACCTTCTTCTTTTTGCTACTTCTAAGGTCTTCTGCAGTGAATAGGCCTTCTTTGCTGATTTGCTTTTCACTTCCTGGCTTAGCAGCCTTTTTTTGCAATTTATTTATTTTTTTGTCAGAAGAAACTTCTCTAATATTTTTTAAGTCTGTTTTACTTAAGGCCTTTGTGAAGTCTCCCGATTTCTTAAAACCTGTTTTTCTGTCGACTCTCGTAAATAATTTATCGACTCGAGTCCTATAGCCCTTCTTATACCTCTTGAAGTTTATTAAATCTTTTTGTGAGTAGTAATCTAAATTTCTCTTTATAAAGCCCTCAGTCTTTCGAATTACTTCGGTCTCTTGCTTTACTGTATCGATTTCAATGTTACTAATCCTAGTCACTTTTGCGTTTCCTGTCTCGTGATCTATCGAAATATAGCGATAATCGTTTTCGGATTTGACTGAGATTGAATAATTGGGGACGGTGGTAGAGATGGTCGGACCTGTTTTTTTAGTAGTCTTTGCAGCAGGTGTTTCAGGACTAATCGTGAGGTTTCGTTGTTCATAAACTAGTCCGTTGGTGCGGTCACCAACAATCTCTTCGATTGTCTTATCGACGGCGCGAGGACTTTGGGACTGGGCTTCGAGCCTAATCTTTTCCCTTTCCTCGGCGGTCATGACGCCCTTAAAGAGCTCAACCATACTTTCTTCGCTCGATTTGATTTCGTCTTTCAGCTTTGTAACTTGAGCTATAAGTAAATCTTTTGCCCTTTTTTTACCCTCTATTTCTGCATGAAATCTTTTATGTCTCCAGCCCATCTTATCTAGTGTTCTTTTTATGTACTGTGTTTCTGTAAGACCAGGAGTCCTTTCTTTTTCTATTTTTAATTGGCCAGCAATTTGGAGATTAAAGGTTTGAGAGTGATCTTTGATTAGACTTTCGAGGTCACCAACTTTCTTGGTAAGTTCGAGGCTTCTGCTTTGCTTGACTCCGATAGTTGATCGAATTTCCATAAATTTTCTAAAGAGTGCTGGTTTCTTGGCCAGTCGTTCAAACATATCGGGAAATTCTTCCGAGCTTTGGCGACTTTTACAAAAGGCCAGTCCAAGTTCTAATTCACGATTTTTCTTAAGTGCTGAAAACTCACCTTCGTTATTTATAGATTGATAGCGCCCTTCCCACGATTTAAAATAGACAGTTTTAAGTTCCTCTAATTCGTCATAGGCCAATTTCTTCACTTCTGGTTCAACATCAGAAGAAATGGTGGAATATAGCTTTCTAATATAATCAATAGAGGTGTCGATATTATTTGAGGCAGGGAGCGAAAGTTCGCCACTATCGCTTCTTTCAATAAGCATAAGCTCCTTTATCTCTGCTATTTGGCGGTCACAAATATTGCTATTCAACTGTCCTAGGATGGTATTAATTTCTATATCTTTGTCTGCAACTGGTTTGATTAATTCAGCGTGGATGTATTTTTCAAAGTCCTCAGCATTGTAATCTTTGTCACTGCCAAATTTACTCATAGTATGCTTGAGAAGATCTCTGAGAGCAGAGTTCCCAAGCTGTTGAGCGCCTGAAACATTTTGGAGGTGTAGAAATGAAGACTTTCTAGGGTTAATTGAATTAATATCAAATATATCTTCCGTAAAAAATTTATCAATTTTATCAGCAATCATATTATCTAACTCAGCCTGAACGAATTCTCCTTCAGCAATTTCTTCTTTATATTCTAAAGTGACTGCATTGGCCCTCTTTGCAAGTTCGGCAATAATCCGGGCGTCATTCTTATGTTCCTCACTGTAGTTCTCGGTCCCAACTGATTTATAGGTTTCTTGCTGTTGGTAGAACTCTCTTAGTGGACCGGCGTTGAAAAGTACTTCATTCAATTCCTCTTTATATTCATCACTTTTATATTCTTCTGGGCTACGAGGCTTTTTGTGAAATTCAATGTACTTTCTATTTAAATCTTTTGCATGCTCATTGAGTTTTGTTTGAGGATCAAAATCTGGATTATCATCCTTTATTAAGCAGCCGACTGGAATTCCATTGGCGGCTTGGAACTCCACCAATGAGGCCAGACTATTTTTGATTTTTATTTTTCGCCCTTGGTCTTGAGTTTTTTGATTATAGACAAAGGCCAATTCTTGCAAGGCCCGCTCGGGGGCGAGGTCAATTTTTTTGTCTTGAGCCGCTGACAGGTAAAATGCTTTTTGAACGCCAACACATTGGCAGTAGGGCTTTGGCTCTAAGTTCATACAGCTACTTTTTTGAGCGTAATTGGCCAGCTTATAAACCCAGGAGGCATTTTGATAGACACAGGGTTGCAGCGCTTTTGGCTTCTGGTCTTCCTCTAGATCTGTCTGGAAAAATTTTGTAATAAAGGAAGGGAAGGAGGGAAAGGCGTGGGCCGAACCTAGCAATAGGAATTGGGCCATAATATGAATCATTAGCAACTTTCTAACTTTCAACACATCTCTCACTTTCTCAGCAGTCGGGGAATTCCCCTATCAACCTCATCGGGAGCAGTAACCGATTCATTTAGTAAGATTTTAAGCTATTTTGAATTTTCTTCGAGTATAAAAGGCTAAGTCTCTAAAATGTGGTTAGATTTCTAATTACTTTAATCTTAGTGGCGCCTGGAATAGTGGCTAGCGGAGGTGACTTTCAATCTCTTTTATTGAAATAGTCTCGCCAAGTGAGATAGTTTCGCCATTCCTAGTGATGATGAAATAGGCGGGAACTCCTACTAGCCCCTGCGATTTTAAATAATTTCCAATTGTGGCATCTCGCTTAGTCCAATCTGCCAGCAGTAAACGAACGCCATAGGTTTCAACAAGCTTCTTAAAGTCTTCTGTTTCGAGTACTAGTCGTTCGTTAACTTTACAAGTGAAACACCACTTAGCAGTGAAGTCGATAAAGACCAGCTCACCTGTCTGCTTTAACTCCTGCATTTTCTCAGGGGACCAGGCCTCCCAATTGAGCCCAAACTTTTGCTTATCTTTTATCAATTGGGTTTCAGCGCCAGTTACGGTACTGCTAAGGGGAGAAAAAAGGAGGTGTCCAAATAATGCCAACGAGATTAAGGAAAAGGGTAGTAGGAAGGATAGTTTTTTAGAGATATATTTCCGGCCGTATATTATAAAGAAAATTAATAACATGGTGGTATGCAGTTGCAAGACAGGAAGGCTTTGATCAACTTGCGCTGAAAAGACATCCAGTAGCCAAACTACTGTTAAAAGCAAAGTTAATCCCAAAAATTTCTTCAGCTTTTCCATCCACATGCCTGGTTTAGGAAGGAAGTTTATACTATTGGGGAAAATTCCAGTGATCAGAAATGGAAAAGCTAAACCGAGCCCAATGAAAGTGAAGGTTAAAAGAATATAAATAGGACTAGAGGTAAATGCAAAGGTTAAGGCAGTTCCTAAGAAAGGTGCACTACAGGGAGTAGAGAGAATTACCGCTAAGACCCCGTTGAAAAAATCCCCAGAATTACCTTCTTTAATTTTAACTCCTCCTAACTTACTACCCCCAGGGGTGATAATTTCAAAGAGCCCAAACATATTGAGAGCAAAAACTAAAAGAATAATAATCATGCCTGCGACAAATTTAGGGGACTGGAGCTGGAAGCCCCAACCGACAAATTCTCCGCCTGCTTTTAATCCTAAGATGACAAAAGCTAGTGCCAAAAAGGTGGTTAGGATCCCGAGCGTATAGAAGAGGTTATGTTTTAATATTGATCGCCCATCTTCCTCGCGCATCTTTAGCAGCCCAAATAATTTAATTGAAATGATTGGCAGTACACAGGGCATGATATTGAGAATCAGTCCGCCTAAGAAAGCGAAGAAGAGATAATAGATTAAACTTTTAGTATCAGAAGTTGTCCCGACTGTGGGTTCTTCAATAATTGCCGAATCCTCGCCATTGGCTTCAGTTTTTACTTTGGGAATATCAGAGATTGGCTTTAGTAATGAGAAAAAGCTTTCCATTCTTTTTGCAGCCGCTAGCTGGAAACGATCAATTTTCTTCTCAATCAACTCTACTTTACCTGTGGTAGGGTTGGCGTATAGAAAGGAGAGAACATAGGGTTTTTGAAAGCGTCCGTCACTAGGCAGGTCTATTGGGGGTTCTTCGTATTCACCATCCCAATCCATCGGCATCTTAGCAAAAATATTGCCATTCTTATCTGAGTATAAAAATTCGTGTTTAAAACTGAAAGGGTCTTTAGCAAAGGGAGTCAGTAGATTCCTGCCCTTAAGCATTTTATTGGGAGAGCTTCCGGTAACATTGTAATAGAGAACAAGCCCATTGCTCTCTTTATCCTTGGCCATTAAAAGGTCGAGGTTGGTCGGCCAGGTAGACTTAAAAGGCAGTGCCTTGAGGCGAGCTTGCAGCTCATTGCCTGTTAATTGGAAATGACCGTCTTGATCGAAGGCGAGGGTTTCACCTGAAACGCTACCCTTTAATTCTGCTTTTCCAGGAATACATACATGGCGGCAGACCAGCCATTTTGACTTTATCTCTAAACGACTTCCGTCTAATGACTTTAGAACCTTTTTAGAAATTTTATAGAAAATGCTGTAGTTACCTTGATATCCGTAGGCCCACATATTTCCTGTTTCAATAAAGCGAGATGGCGAAGGCCAGGTCAATCCCTCAAGTAGTAATGGTTTTCCATTTCTTATTAAATCTACTTGGATGGGCAGACCAGCATCGCCAGGGTTTTTCCAATAGGTATGCCAATGGGGTTTATTTTTAAAGTGAAGGGCCAAGAAGGTATTGCCAAAAGGGGAGCGGTAAAGCTGGGCACTAAATTCAACCGGTACTTCGGGGATAGGAATGTCGTTCTCATCCTCCGAAAAAACCGGAGTTATCGCCAATGCGAATAATAAAAATAGAGCTAAGAAATGATTAAACATTGTTGCCATTGTACCTACTTGTCGGAGGGAAGTCAGCAGTACAAGAGGGACTAGGGCCACAATTGACGATAAAATGACATTAGGGGAGCGTTAAAAGGGCGGCGCCAATGACTCCAGCTGAATCGGAGACTTTATGCTGATAAACCACAGGGTTAGATTGCGGGACAAAAGTTTGGGCATGTAGTCCCTTTTCAAGCGATTGGTAAAGAAGGGCTTGCTTAGATAGGCCGCCACCAAGGACAAAAAAGTGGGGGTCAAAAATACTGGTTAGATTAGTAAGAAATTCGATTAAATTTTTCTGATAGCTCTGCAGGCAATCGATCGCCTTCTGCTCACCGGCCCCGGCCCTTTCAAAGAGTTCCCGCGCGGCTATTTTTTCGCCATAACTTCTCTCTAGTGCAGGTCCACAGAGATACTGCTCAGCACAGCCTTTTCTACCGCAGTAACACGAATGCCCGTTGCTTATCAGCGTCGAGTGGCCGATTTCCCCGCCGCCGCCATTTTGGCCATTGAGAATTTTGCCGTTAGAAATTATGCCTCCGCCACAGCCGGTTCCCAAAATAATTCCTATCGAGATTTGCTGCGAGAGAGGAATTCCAAACTGCTCACGGTACTTGAGCCCGGCGCCAAGCTTGGCCTCGGCCAGGGCAAAACAGGAGGCGTCGTTATTACATAGAATTTCGACAGGGGACTCAAAATACTGATTGAGGTCTTTGGCAAAACTCTTTCCTATGAAAATTTGGGAGTTCCCATTGAGCATTACCTGTTTTTGGGGGTCCACTGTACCGGGCAGCCCAACGCCTATGGCCTTAAGTGAGGGCCAGGCAATCGAATTCTCGGCCAAGAGTTCGATTATCAATTGGGAAAGCCGTTCTAATACATTCTGGTAGCCGCGCTCTCTTTCGGTGGCGATCCTTTTGCTGGAAATTGGGCCAGTGGTGACATCCGCTGTAAAGAGGGCGGCCTCAATTTTAGTGCCGCCAATGTCTAAACCTAAGATATATTGATCCGCCATTCCGGCCATCCTTATATAGGGAATTATTTAGTTCGAACTAGGTGATAGGGTTTCAGTCCCTTTTAGTCAAGAATTGTCCCATCACGATTAAAGTAAAATCAGTAACTTAAGTGGGCATTAACTGCTAAGCCACCAATATAATTATTTTTCTAAATAAATTATAGAAACGTCCGATTAGATATAACGAAGATTTGGGTTTGTGAACACGGACTAGGATAAATCCATGAATGAACTTATGAAATTACTATTGCTAACAGGCCTACTGGCTCCATTTTGCTCATGTGACATGATGGAAAAAGTAGAAGAACGGGCTTCCATCATCAATAAGTATGAGAATGTAGCCTTAACTCTTTCCAGTGAGAATCGCGAGCTTAGGGCCGAGATTAGTCGTCTTCACTACGACGTCGAAGCTTTGAAATCGAAGAATAATTACTTGGAGATCAAGCTTTCTAAATCGACCCAGAAAATGATGGGGAGCACGCCTAAAAGGACGATTGCTTCTGTGGCGCCAGTCACACCCCAAAACGACCTGGTAAAATTCGATGTCTATAAATGGACGCCTTCACAGGTTCTTGCCATTGCAGAGAAAGAATTCGATCAAAAGCATTTTGAAAAGTCGGCTCAATTCTTTCAGGCTTTTTCAACTAAGTTTTTGGGCCATAAGAAAATCGATGACCAATTTCTATTTCAAGCCGGAATAGCAGCTTATGAATCTGGTGAGCATCCAGAGTGGGTCTTGGCCCATCTCGACAAGCTTATTTCAGAATATCCTACTTCTAAGTTTTATCGTGGAGCCAAGCTTTGGAATGCTTTAACTCATTTAAAGCTAGGACACGAAGATAAGTTTTTTAATACAGTAGAAGAATTTAGAAAAAAATATCGTAATACCCACGAGTGGAAAATCTTGAGTGCCCATTATGAAAAGATTGTACAAAAATACAAAAAGTAGATTTTTTGTAACATTAATAGTCTTCCTTTTCAGCTCCCAGCTTTGGGGGCGTTCTCCTGTTGCGGTTGTAAACTCGGTAATTGGAAACGCTTTTATTAGCCAATCTAAGACTACCAAGAAGCTACATAAGGGAGACCATATCTACGATATGGCGGAAGTATTTACCGAGATGGGGGGGCAAGTTTCTATCTCTGACTACTACGACCATAAATTTCATCTATCAGGTTCAGGGCATATTGCCTTCCTCAATAAAACTCTAGAATTGAAGCGTGGTTACCTATGGCTACAATCTTTTAACGAGAGCGATAAGTACATGGTTCAAACGGCAAATGCCGTATCTAAATACAAAAAAGGTGAAGGCATCATTTCTTTCGATGGCGGGAGTGGGAAAACTCAGATGCTGGCGATAAAAGGTCGATTTGAATTTGGAAACCTGATTCAAGGTCACCCTCCAATCGCGGTAGACGGGGGACAGTTCTCCTTTGTTCACAAAGAGTACGAAAGAGGTACACCCCGTAGACCAACTCCTATTGGATTTGGCTCCTTTAAGAAAGTAACAGGGCTGTTTAATGGCGTTTACCCAATGGGTGAGAAACCCAAAGTAAAAATCAAAAAGCCGGTAGCTGCTAGCCGTGGTGTCGCCTCAATGAGAATTGATACCACTGTTCCTGCTGCGGTTGTTATGAAGTCCCTGCCAACCGGGTCTACATCAGTTGAAACCCCCTCGAAGGTAGTAGATGGCGGAAAAATTATTTATATCCGCGAGAACAAGAAAGAGCGGCAAGAAAAAAAGAGCCAGCTCTTGGATTACTATCAGTCTAAAGTGAAGAAAATGACCAAACCTGTGAAAAAGGTTTGGAAGCACTCCTATGGCTCACGCTCTAAAGTTAAAGTTAAAGTGTTTGGTGTACAAAAAAAGGCACCTCGCAAAAAAGCTTCTGCGACGCCTCATAGACTCAAGAGGATGCCTACTTCTACTCCAAAGCCCTCTAGGCAGATTATAAAGAGTAAGAAGGTCGGACGCGGTCCGGCCAGCGTTGGTGGTATGGCCCCCACTATTCATCCGGTCAAGGATGATTTTGAAAATTCCCTGGTAGATCAGTACAAAAAGCAGATGCGTCATAGTAATGAGGTCAATCAGCTTATCAAAGATCTTAAGAACTACGATCAAGACTACAAAACTCAGTACTAATCCCCAAAAAAGCATGCTCCTTTTACACTCCTAATTGCCAAAGATAGGCGCGTTTCATATAATTGCGCCAAAAGGAGTTCTTCCATGTCCCTCCCGACGTCCCTGACTTACGATGATGTCTTGTTAAGGCCTGGCTATTCTTCGGTATTACCTGCCGATGTCGAGCTTAATTCCCAATTTTCACGCAATATCGCGCTTAGTATTCCGATTGTATCTGCTGCTATGGATACGGTTACCGAGAGTGCTGCGGCGATTGTAATGGCCCAAGAGGGCGGAATTGGGGTCATACACAAAAATATCCCCCCTGAGATTCAAGCCGACGAAGTCAGAAAAGTTAAAAAATTCGAAGCAGGCATCGTTCTCGATCCGGTGACCGTGAAGCCTGATACATTACTCAAAGAAGTTATCGAGCTGACCTCTCGAAAGAAAATTACAGGTGTGCCGGTAGTTGATGCTGATAAAAAGCTTGTTGGAATTCTAACTAGTCGAGACATGCAATTCGAAAGTGACTATAGCCTCAAAGTAAAAGACGTCATGACTCCTGGAGAGCGATTAGTGACCGCCCCGGAGGGAACGAGTCTAGAGGATGCCAAAAAACTACTCCACGGTAATCGAATCGAAAAACTTTTGCTTACTAATAAGAAGGGAGAGCTTCGCGGTTTAATTACGATTAAAGATATTCTTAAAACGATTGATTATCCTAACTCCAACAAAGACAAGCTTGGGCGACTGCGTGTGGCCGCCGCTATAGGTGTTGGAGGCAAAGAGCTTGAAAGGGCCAAGGCGGTAGCAGAAGCGGGAGTAGATGCCATTATTGTAGACACTGCCCATGGGCATTCCGCGGGTGTAATGGAAATGGTTAAGACGCTTAAAAAAGAATTTGGAGAAGTCGATATTGTCGCCGGAAATGTCGCGACAGGGAAAGCCTGCGAGGACTTAATTGAGGCCGGCGTTGATGGTATAAAAGTAGGCATTGGTCCTGGAAGTATCTGTACCACTAGAGTTGTCGCCGGTATCGGGGTCCCACAGTTAACCGCAGTTATGGAATGTTCAAAAGTTTGTTCCAGTGCCGGCGTGCCTTTTATCGCCGATGGTGGAATTAAATATTCTGGTGATATTGTAAAGGCCATCGCTGCAGGTGCAAACTGTGTCATGATCGGCTCAATGTTTGCCGGAACTGACGAGGCCCCTGGGGAAATGATTCTCTATCAGGGGCGATCTTATAAAGTATATCGTGGAATGGGTTCTTTAGGAGCGATGGCCTTAGGAAGTAAAGATCGCTATGGGCAAGGAAATGTAACAGATTTAGGAAAGTTAGTACCAGAAGGAATTGAAGGACAAGTGCCTTATAGAGGCAGTCTTTCTTCAAACATTTTTCAAATGATCGGTGGCTTAAGAGCGGGTATGGGTTATGTCGGCGCAAAAGATATTAACGAACTAAAAAGCAAGGCAGATTTTATTCGCATTACTTCTGCCTCTCTAAAAGAAAGTCATCCACATGACGTTATAATTACCAAAGAAGCACCAAACTACTCAATTTCATAGGAAGCAAATGAGCAAGACAATTTTATCAAGGCAGATTTGGATAGTCGATTTTGGGTCTCAGTACACCCAGCTAATTACGCGCAAAACTCGCGAGCTAGGATTTTCTTCAGAAATCATAACGCCTAAGAGAACTAGTGAACTCTTGAAAGAAGGACATAAACCGAAGGCCTTTGTTTTATCAGGAGGCCCTTCGTCTGTTAGTCTCGACGGAAAGGACTATAGTGATATTTTCGAGAGCGGTTGCCCTGTTCTTGGTATTTGCTATGGTATGCAGTTAATGGCCCGGCATTTTGGAGGTTCTGTTGAAAAAGGTGTCCAAGGGGAATACGGACACGCTCAAGTGCACGGGGCAGAAGGATTTAAGGTCCCTGGAATCGGTGGCGGTACTGAAATCAATGTATGGATGAGCCACTTTGATCATGTCGCAACTGTGCCGGATGACTTTAATGTTATATTGAAAAGTCAAAACCAACTTAATGCGGCCATTAAGCATAACACAAAACCATTAGTTGGTCTTCAGTTTCACCCAGAAGTGGAACATACTGAACATGGGAAAGAAATTTTAAATTATTTCTATGTCGAGGTTTCTCACCTACGTCAGGATTGGTCTTCTCTTGAAATGCTCAATGAGGCCAAGAATCTGGTTAAAGAAGTTGGGGATACCAAAGTTCTTTGCGCCTTTAGTGGAGGAGTCGACTCTTTAGTTGCTGCAACTTTGGCACATGATATTTTAGGGGACAACCTCTACTGTTTCTTTGTTGATAATGGTCTTTTACGACCACAAGATTATACCCACATCAGAACCTTGGTAGAGTCGACTAATCTTAATATTGAGATTATCGACGCTCGTAAAGAGTTTTTAGGGAAACTGGTTGGCTTAGGAGATCCAGAAGATAAGCGTAAAAAAATAGGCAATACCTTCATCGAAACTTTTGAACAGAAGGTTCATGAGTTTGAAGAAAATCAGGGTATTACTTTTACCCACCTCCTACAGGGAACACTTTATCCTGATGTAATTGAATCTATTTCTCCACATAATGATAATGGAATGAGTGTCACTATAAAATCTCACCATAACGTTGGTGGCTTGCCTGAACGCATGAAACTAAAATTATTGGAGCCATTACGTTACCTCTTCAAAGACGAGGTTCGAAAACTCGGAGAAGAATTAAACTTAAAACATGAGTGGGTCTATCGCCATCCTTTCCCAGGACCAGGAATTGGAATTCGTGTTCTTGGTAGTCTTAGTGAACCTGCAATTGAAAAAGTTCAAAAGAGTGATCAAATACTTTTTGAAGAACTGCATGCCCAACATCTCTATGAATCTATCTGGCAAGCTTTTACGGTGCTATTGCCAGTCAATACAGTGGGAGTTAAAGGCGATGCAAGGGCCTATGAACAAGTTATCTGCCTAAGGTTAGTGAACTCTACTGATGGAATGACTGCCACCTGGTCAGATGTTCCTCGAGAATTCTTAACGAAAGTAAGTAATAGGATTACAAATGAAGTTGCTGGAGTAACACGAGTTGTTTATGACATTACCTCAAAACCCCCAGGGACAATTGAGTGGGAATAACAGCTCGGACTTTTCTTTTATTTTGCCTGCTATTTTCTCTTCAGGCCGTGGCAAGGGTCGATTTAAAACCCTTAGAAAGAAATTTAATCAATGAGCATGAAAAATTGGTAAAAATAAATGCCCAGTTAAGAGCGTTGTCAAAAAAAGAAAGGCCCAAGCAATCTGAAATGGACCAAATCTTTCGAGAGAAAAAATCTGTTCGTGAGAGCTTTTGGCTACAGCTTAAGAAATTAGAAAAAATATCAGGGGCTAAAGTTTTGGTACGAAATGGGAGAGTTAATTATCTCACGAAAGCAAAGTATCAAGAAGCAGTCCAATCAAAAATAGAAGGCATTAAAAAATCGTTGAATGATCGACGAAAAGAAGAAGAATCACAGGTGCAGAAAATGAAATTTAACGGCCAAAATTCCTCGCAAACTGTTGGCCAGTAGGTCCTGAACAAACCCCTTCAAAAGAAATAGGTAAACTCTCGATCCCGAAGTGATTGCTTTTAAAAGTCACATGACCGGAGTCGATATGTCCGAGCGGACAGTTATAACTGCCTCCCAGAATCATCTGCCCAGGAATTCGAAACTTGGTAAGTTTGCTTTCAGGACCGATAATTTTCATTCCTCTATAAAATTCACTTTTTTCACAGAGGCTTAATTTAATATTATAACCAATAAGCCTTGGGCCATCAGTAATTCGATGAATCAGCATCAAGTCTTTTTTCTTTGATCTGCCACCATAGGCGCGATCTGAATTGCCTACTATTTGACCTTCTTTCAATTCACCACCAATCACGAAGGCATCTCCGGATCGAATTTGTTTTTTTGTAAGATGGAATTGAATATCGCGAAGTCGTTCAGTACCACAGCGATTTTTCTTCTTCAGTTCAGTCCAGACTTTTGCGGTGTCCATACTGTAGGCAGAAGGAAGGACTGCTGTGAATATAATGGCGTAGATTAGCTCTCTCATAATAGCTATTAATACTGCAAGCAGAGGGCCAAAGAGCAACAGCTAACCACTCGTAATTACAGGGATATCATTGCTCAAAATGGCCAATTTGTCTAAAGAAGAGACATTTGCTGGGCGCCGGGAGATTTTCGAAGTGAGCTTTTCGGGCGGTTTATTTCGCGTTTTACATAACCATCTGCGCTGGTCTCTATAACGAAAAAACTCATATCTGAGTACTTTCTCTTGAGCTCTTTCATTTCCTCAGTTATCAATTCGACGTTATGAGGATCATCGTCGCTCATTCCAAAGCGGTGATGAGGATTGTGGCCGTAGACGCGGATCGCCTCTTCAACAGATTCACGAATGGCCAATCTCTTTAATTCAGCAATAGAGGCCTTAAGGTCCATATCTCCTAGTTCTCTTCGAATATCGGGATTAGAGACGGGATAGATAGACAAGAAATTTGGACTTTGCGGAAGATGGCCGTCCCTCACCATCAATTCAATACCATCCATTAAGGTTTCTTTGTTATGTCCACGGGCAGTTATGACAGAGATGGGACGTTTATTATAAGCGGCATGATAAAAACAATCCCAAGACGGCGCTTTCCAATTATAATCTTTATTGGCCAAGGCCTTTTCCATATCAACTACAAAACTTTGTTTTTTTCTTACTATGCGATCGAGCAGTCCAAAGCTTTTGTCTCTAAAGAAACGAAAGCTTCCACTGTCATCATCAAAATTGAGAAAGTAGTTTTCGAAAGCTCCGGCCTTTCCGATGAGCTTATTGTACTTTGCGAACTCCCCACTACTGATAAGTTTTTCTTCACCAGTAACTTTGTGAAAAACGACGATCGGGGTAGAGAGGTAGGCGACATTATCGTCAAAATCAAAGAAATAGAAACTCTTTCCACCTTTAGAGAAATTGCGGTCTGTCTCCTGTGGACGTAGTAAGTCGAACTCCATTTGACCGGAATTTCTCGGAGCTTTTTTCTTTTTGATTCGAAGTGGGCCTAATACCATTTTGGGATTATGCCCCACGGTGTGAAAAATGCAAGGAAGCCTATAATTTCTTACCCTTAGCTAAAATAGTCCAACCTAAAAACAAAGGGTTATTAAATTTCAAGGGCGAGTTTTGCCAACCTAACCACATCTTTGGGGTATTTTTTCATATCGACGCTTTCACCGATCTGCCTCTTAAATTGGACAAAATTGGTGAGGCAGAGGGCCCGGATCGAGGTCGGAATATCGTTTTGGTTGGCACATTGATAATAGTTTTTTAAACCTTGTGGAATAAACTCAGGGCGTTTTAATAAGATTTTTTTGAGCCTTGCAAGCTGGCGTCCGGCCTCCATGGTAGCTTCTGGAATACTGTGTACTTCGCCGTGAGAGTTTTTACGGATGTTTTTCTTAAGAGGCATCTTGGAAATAGTTCTTCTGCCTAATGTTTCGAATTCTTCTCTTTCTAATTCGAGAATATATTTTTCTTCGTCGGCCCTGCGTTGCTCGACCGTTGCAGGAATTTCAACTAAATTTTCTTCAGCCTCTTTGTCCGATTCAACTTCCTTTAATGATCTATTTTTATACGGATCTTTCTTTGGCCGGGTATTTTTGTGTAAGGTTTTTGCCTTTTGGTGCTCAGCTTCTTTTTCGGCGTAAAAGTCTTTTTTGCTGGGGTTAAAGAAGGCGTAATAAATGACACCTGCCAGGATAATAAAAATAAGTAAGCTTAATATTTTTCGCATTAGTTTCCAGCTCTTGCTATAATGTGCTCCTAGTTTACCACCCAATAGGGAGTAGAGTCATGAAAAGAAGAGAGTTTATACAATTTTTGGGAGGCACCAGTCTTGCTGCCTCACAGATGGGGATGCTTTCTAGCTGCTCTCAATTTAAAACCTTGAAAAAACTGCCATTTGTTCCGGTTTCTCCTAGTAAAGAAGACCAGTTGGTTTTGGCCGATGGTTTTAATTATGAAGTCATGATTAGTTGGGGGGAAAAGATAAACTCAGCTGGAGAAAAGTTTGGCTTCAATAACGATTATACGGCGCTGCTACCTTTTAAAGGAAAGAGTGATGAGGCCATTCTATGGGTAAATCATGAGTACCCAGATCCTACTTTCTGTTCGACCCGTGCCGATAGGGCCAAGTCAACTATTGATAAAGAAAGAAAAGAAGTCGGTGGTAGCCTACTTAAGGTAAAGAAAGATTCGAAAACTGGTAATTGGAATATTGATAGAGAGTCACCCTATAATCGCCGGCTAGATATGAATACCAAAATTCCCTTCGATTCTGGTGTAAAAATTGAAGGGACAAATACCGCAATTGGTACCGGTGGGAATTGTGCTGGTGGTGTTACTCCTTGGAATACTTTTTTGACCTGTGAAGAAGTCTACGTAATGTTTTATGGCGATCGAGACCGGGTGACGAGAAAATTTAAAAGAGAAAAATTACGATGGGACCTTCATTATGATCATCCGCCTGAGCATTATGGCTGGGTCGTTGAAGTAGAGCCACTAACAGGAAAGGCAAAAAAACTAACTGGATTGGGGCGCTTTTTTCACGAATGTGCCACAACGGTAGCGTTGAGTGATGGTAGAGCAGTTTGCTATATGGGTGATGATACTGAAAACCAATGCCTATATAAATTTATCGCTTCAAAACCAGGTAGTCTTGAAGAAGGAGAGCTCTTTGTCGCCGACACAGATGCAGGTAAATGGATAAGCCTCGACAGAAACAAACAAGAAATTCTTAAAAAAACATTTAAAAATCAACTTGAAGTCTCAATATATACTCGAGAAGCCGCTAAGTTAGTGGGAGGTAGTCCACAAAATCGACCAGAAGATATAGAAATAAATCCAAGAAATAATGATGTATTTTTTACGCTGACAAATAATAAGTTAAAAAATAATTGGCATGGGTCGCTATTAAAAATTTCACCTAAAAATGGTAATCATGAAAGTGAGCAATTTAGCTCAAAAACTTTTTTAGTTGGTGGAGAGTCAGCAGGATTTTCTAGTCCTGATAATATTTGCTTTGATCCAAAAGGAAATCTCTGGCTCGCTAGTGATGTCTCTGGAAGCAAATTGGGAAAAGGTCCTTATGCCGCCTTTCCCAATAATGGACTCTATTATATTCCAATGGCCGGCCCCTTGATGGGGAATGTTTACCAAGTCGCTTCAGCTCCAGTGAATGCTGAGTTCACAGGAATTAGCTTCACTCCGGACGGAAAACGGATGATTGTCTCGGTGCAGCATCCTGGTGAAAAGTCAAAATCTCTTAAGGACTTAAAAAGTCATTGGCCTGAGGGGGGAAGCAGCATACCCCGTCCCGCTGTGGTTCAGATAAGTGGGCCTTCGTTAGAAAAATTATTAAGCTAAGCCGCTGATAACGCGTTAACTAAAGAAACACAGTCCCTGACTTTGAGGGCCGGTTTTGATAGGCTTGATCCTAACACACACAACTATTTGCGAGACATTCTATGACTACAGATCAATCCTTATTGGAGACTCATTCCGATAGTTTCGTTCACCTTCATCTACATACTCAATACTCTCTGCTTGATGGCGCCATCCGCCTCAAGGACCTTATAAAAGAAGCAAAAGAACAGGGCGTTCCTGCAATTGCTCAAACCGACCATGGCAATATGTTTGGGGCAATCGATTTTTATACGCAATGTAAAAAAGCCGGCATCAAACCAATTTTAGGGTCCGAAATATATTTTACACCAGGTTCACGATTTGACAGGAAAGCCGCCAGGCGCAGCAAGAATATTAGTTCACAAGATGCTGAAGAAAGTAGCCGTCAGATTCATCACCTGATCTTGCTTTGTAAAAATAATACCGGGTATGAGAACTTGTGTAAGCTGCTCTCTAAAGCCTATCTTGAAGGTTTTTACTACAAACCTAGAGCAGATTTTGACTTGCTTAAAGAATTTAGTGAAGGACTTATCTGTAGCACTGCATGCCTAAAGGGAGAAGTTGGCTATAATTTTTTCACAGATCAAGATGACCGGGCGGTTAAGTCAATAGAGAAATTATCTGAAATATTTGGTGATGATTTTTATTTAGAAATTCAGGAAAATGGTATACCCGAACAGGCGATTGTTAATAAAAAAGTTATTGCTTACGCTAAAGAAAATGATTTGAACTTAGTTGCAACAAATGATTGCCACTATATGACCCCTGAAGATGCAACAGCCCAGGAAGTTTTACTCTGTGTACAAACTGGTAAAACTTATGCCGATGAGAATCGGATGAAAATGACTTCACAGGAGTTTTACTTTAAGAGCCCTGAGCAAATGCGCGAGTCCTTTAAACATGTACCAGAAGCTTGCGATAACACTCTTCGGATAGCCGATAAATGTGATGTTGAGCTCAATTGGATAGATGAGAAGGGCAATCAAATTTACCACTTGCCAGATTTTCCAATCGATACAGGAGAAACAACTGAAGTTTATTTTCGCCGCTTAAGTTGTGAAGGACTTGAGGCGCGCTTTAATGGGCCTCATTTTACAAAACTTATTGCGCAAGAAAATTGGGAATCAGAGCAAAAACCAGTTTATCTCGAACGGCTCAAATACGAACTCGATATGATTTTGCATATGGGCTTCCCTGGTTACTTTCTTATCGTTGCAGATTTTATAAGTTGGTCAAAAAATAACGGAGTGCCTGTGGGACCTGGACGGGGTTCAGGAGCCGGTTCTATCGTAGCCTATGCCTTAGGTATAACTAATATAAATCCAATTCCCTATAACTTACTTTTTGAAAGATTTATAAATCCTGAAAGAATATCTATGCCAGATTTTGATATCGATTTTTGTCAAGCCGGTCGTCAATCAGTAATCGAATACGTAACTAAAAAATACGGAGAAGAAAATGTTGGTCAGATCATTACCTTTGGAAAACTTCAATGTAAGGCAGTTCTAAGAGATGTTTCTAGAGTATTTGGTTTAACTTTTTCGGAATCAGACGTTATCTCCAAACTAATCCCTGATGAACTTGGAATTACTTTGGAGAAAGCTTTAGAAATGGAGCCTAAACTGACCGAGATGATTGAATCTGACCCAAAGGTACGGCAAATCTTTACCATTTCGGAGAGGTTAGAGGGCCTATATCGCCACGCGGGAATCCATGCAGCAGGGGTTATTATTACCAATAAGCCACTGGTTAATTACTGCCCTCTCTTTAAGGGAGCAAAAGGCGAAAAAGTTGTACAGTTTGATAAAGATTTTTCGGAAAAAATAGGGTTAGTTAAGTTCGATTTTTTGGGACTAAAAACTCTTACAGTAATAGACCAAGCAGTTAAATTTATACAGCGTGATCACGTTCCTGATTTTGATATAGAAGAAATCGATATTGAAGATGATAAAGTATACGACTATATTTCGGCCGGAGATACCGTTGGAGTATTTCAGCTTGAGTCGTCCGGTATGATTGATCTTTGTAAACGACTTGGTCCAGATAATCTCGAAGACATCACTGCGATCAATGCACTTTACAGACCAGGTCCCTTAAATTCTGGGATGGTCGATGATTTTATTG
>JABGVH010000102.1 GCA_018646195.1 Halobacteriovoraceae bacterium | reverse complement strand
CAAGGCGACCGAAAATCATCCCTTCGTCACCCAGTCTCGCCACTTTATCAAAAGCCAAGAGATTGCTGTTGGCATGCAATTGATTACCATCGATGGCGCCGAAAGCGTGACTGAAGTTTCGCGCTATAAGTACGCTAAAAACGTCTTTGGCCTATTACTAGTTGATCCAAGTCTGGCCAAAGATGCCAGAATGAAAGATCAGGATTTCCTAGAGCAGGGCTGGCAAGAAGAACTGCGAAGAAGCCGTCCCTTCTTAGGCCTAAGTGCCCCAGAACATAGCCTAGTTACAGGCGGAATTATTTCTGGAGACGCTGTTGTCCAAGGAAGTTTAGAGAATTAGTATAGAAGGGGTCCCCCATGGGCCCCTTTTTTTAATTTAACCACTAGGAATCACCATGATAGAAAAACTCAAGCTCTTAGACGCCGAATTAGAAAAAGAAGACAAGTTATCTGCCGAAGTTTTAAACCAACTTATTTTAGCTTGCCTGCCCTGCATCGGTCAGTACGACCCAAAAATTCGCGATGAGAGAGGTTACCCGCTGCTGGCCGAATCCTTGAGAAACGAAAAGTGTAGCAATGATACTCGCCAAGCAGTTTTCTCTAGCCTAACAAGTGATCAGTACCTCTTTTACAAAATAAACGATGGTGAAAGTGACGATTCTGTACGACGCAGTTTTTCTTTACTAGCTCTGGCGGAATGCCTGGCCGGTGATAAGTCAGTCCAGCACCTAGTTGCCCAAATACCAAGTCTGATAGAGCTGCTTAAAAAATACCGGGAATTAGAAAAAGACCTACGAGAAGAAACCCCAGAGCTAGGTTACATCGATGCTATTGGGCATTTAGAGATGCTCGAAAAATCTATCGCCGATTACCGAAAAGGCTAAATCGGTAGCGAAGAGGTGACCCATGCTTATCACTTTACTTCTAGTATCGATAAAAGTTCTCTAGCCGTTTCTTCTAATTCTTCTTTTAATCTAGTTACCAAATGAGGAGACTCTTGTAAGTAATTACTACTCTCTAAATTTTCAAGTTTACGACAGGTTCCAACGACATTCTCGATGCAAAAATTTAGACAAATACCTTTTAATCTATACATTGTTTTTCTATAAGAATTATAATCTTCATTTTTAATATCTTTTAAAATACTATTAAATTCGTCTTCCCAAATATCTATAAATTGTTTCGAAATAACGTCCAGTAAATATTCGTTATTTTCTAACGATTTCATAAGTTTTTCTAAATCTACCTGGAGGTAACTCATCCGAATTCTCCTTAGTCCGTTCCTACAAATAATCGTTTTTGGGAAATTTTATTTAATATCTTAACTAATGATTTTTTACAAAATGGCTTACTTAAAAAATCGACCATTCCTGCCTTAAAGCAAGCCTCCCTGCTTTCACTTAAAACATCAGCGCTTAATCCAACGATGGGGAGCGCTTGAGTACTCTCTTTTAAGCTTAATATCCCTTTCGTCGTCTCTACTCCATCGATCCCAGGCATATGCAGATCCATAAAAACGACGTCAGCGGTATAGTTTCTAAAATACTCAATTGCTTTTTCACCATTACCGATAACAATAACCGAGCAACCAATATTTTCTAGCATCTTACGGGCCACTATTTGATTAACAATATTATCTTCAACCACAACCACCTTTATTCCTTCAAAATATCGTGTAACTTCAGGTTTTACTTCTTTTATTGACTGGCATTGTGATCTGCCCATTGGAATTCTAGCCTTGAAGCAACTTCCTATCTCAGTCTGACTTTCTACTGAAATATCTCCTCCCATCATCTCTACCAGCTTTCTACAAAGAGAAAGTCCCAAACCCGAGCCGCCAAATTTTCGAGTAATAGACTCATCTTCCTGAGTAAAGTATTCAAAGATCCGTTGTATTTTATTTTTTTCTATTCCTATTCCGGTATCACTAATTGAGATCAATAAATTAGAATTCAAAGAATCGTAATCAAGATAAACTTCAACAGACCCCTCTTCTGTAAACTTAAGTGCATTTCCAACAAGGTTCATTAGTACTTGCCCTAGTCGTTTAGGGTCTCCCAAAAGAAATCGGGGAACACTTTTATGCATAATTATTTCAAAATTAACTTTTTTTGTTTTAAAGCAGGAGCTAAAGTTACTTTTAATAGTTCTTACTATATCTTCAACTGAAAATGAGATCGTTTCAATTTTTAATTTACCCATGCCTATTTTATTTACATCAAGTATGTCGTCGACGATATTTAAAAGAAGACTTGATGAATGGCGAAGATTTTGAATAAGTGCTTCTTGTTCATCAGTAGTTTTAGTTTCTTCAAGCAATTGAATATTTCCAATTACACCATTCAAGGGAGTTCTTATTTCATGGCTCATGTTTGATAGAAATTCAGTTTTTGCTTTTGAAGACTTTATTGCTAGTTTTTCCGATTTTTTTTCATTTGTTATATTGGTGTGTGTACCCATAATCCGAACGGCATTGCCATAGTCGTCCCGTTCGACAACTTTTCCTTTATCTAATATGTATAACCATTCGCCATTTTTATGCTTCATTCGATGAGTGTTTTCGTAATACTCAGTCCTTCCATTAATATGTTCATTTAATTCCAGTTCAAGTTTCTCGATATCATCCCGATGAATTTGGTCCCTCCAGAACTTTATAGATAAATCAATTTCTTCAATTTTATATCCCAACATTTCGGCCCACATTTCATTAAAGACAATTTTATTATTTATGAGATCCCAATCCCAAAATCCTAAACGTGTACCATCTATAACAAGATCAATACGTGTTTTTTCGTTGGCTAATTCAATTCTTGCTTTTTTACGCCCACAATAATCTTCCCAAGAAGATACAATTTGTGCGCAAGCTGTTAAGTAAGGCCTTAGTTCCATGACAATCTTTTCATTGTATCCACCGACTCGGTTTGCTATGCCGATAATTCCCGAAAATCGATTTCCGTGAAAAAAGGGTAGGCCCAAAAAACTGTTAAGGTCTGGGTGACCAGGCGGTAAACCTCCCGCCCTAGGATCAATACCGGGAGAATTAGATATAACAGGAGTTTCTGATTTCAATGCAGCACCAAAAAGAGTTTCTAGGTTTCTAAACTCTAAACCTGCTGGAGCATTCTCCTTAAAGAAACTTCTGGTTTCACTGTCCCATGAAATGTCAGTAATAGCATGGGTCTTGAGGTAGGGTTTCCCTTTATCATCGTAAAAAGTCTGGCCGATAAAACCATACTCACTACCAGATAAGTCCAAAATGCTATCCAACAAATGGCCAAAAACTTCTTTTGTTGAATGGTTTTCAATGTATAACGACAGGGCTTTGGTAATGGCCTCAAGCATTCTTTCAGATTCTATGTAAGCCATGGGAGTCTCCCTTTTTGCTAAACTCCCCTTATTGTTAGGGTGTTTAATCAGAGCTTGCTCAGGTAATCATCAGCAAAAGCTGACAGTCCTTCTTTCCTTTAAAAACAGCCACTTGACCTCCCATTCCTTCAATTAGAGCTGGAAAATAAAACGCATAAGGGTATAATTTAGGTATGTTAGCAATACCTAAAATTCTACTAGTAGACGACGACCCCATTATTCACACAATTGTTGAAAATTGTCTGGGCCCACTGATTGAGTTTCATGGTGCGGAATCTAAAAAAACTGCATTTCAACTAGTTGAAAAACACGTTTACGAAATTATCATAATCGATCTTCACCTAGAAGATGCCCATGGCTTAAGCCTTGTTAAAGAACTTAAAGAAATTCCAAATTCAAAAAACTCTATTCTGGCAATTATAACGGCAGACGAAGGAATCCAAGAGGAAATAGAAGGACATAAACTAGGCATACATGAGTACTTAAAGAAACCAGTCAATCCAACGCTTCTAAAAACTATTATCGAGAAAAATATAAAAAGGCAGTATGACAGCGCAGAGGAAACAATAAAAAAAGGTGATCTCGTCATCGACCTTAGACGCGTATCTGTACAGAATAAGGGCACCCTGGTCGAGTTAACCCAGAAGGAATTTAAATTATTATTGAAACTGGTTCAAAACGAGGGCCGTGTTCTTTCCAGGGAACAGCTTATGCAATCAGCCTGGTCAGATCAAACAGAGTCTCTTGAGAGATCTGTTGATATGCATATTAGTACACTTAGAAAAAAGCTAGATTCCTCTGGAGAATTTATAAAAACGGTAAGATCAACAGGTTACGTTTTCGAAATGTCATAATTCTTTGACAAAATTCATATAGAATCTATAAAAGCCTCCGTGATAATTTACTTTATAAGTAATCACGGAGTTGGCATGAACAAAAAAAAACCTTAAAATACTAATAGTCGATGACGAAAAAGTCAGTCGGACAATATTGATAAATCAGCTTATCTCTTTGGGCATATCAGATTTGACAATTACAAATGATGGAATCTCTGCTGTCGAGTTAATAGAAATAGAAAATCAGAGAGGAGCTATTTTTGACCTAGTTCTATGTGATTTTAAAATGCCTAATATGGATGGTCTCAATCTATTTAACTGGATAAGAACCCAAAGGAAGTTAGACAAGACTCAATTTATTATGGTTTCCGCCATTGATGATACATCTCTAATTCTTTCAATGAAAAAAGCAGGGTTAAAAGAGTTTATACTTAAACCAGTAGAGGGCCTCTATCTACATAAGAAAATTGAAAAAGTATGTCGCTTTTTAAGAGACGCCTAAAATTTATAACTTAAAAAGATTAATTCCCTAACTAATGCCTAATTTCAATACATAAACAATCTGGCTCAAACTTGAATTTTTCCGTCAGCTATTACATATAGTATGATAACTTCCGATAAGTACCTATACAACCGATAAGTACCTATACAAAAGGATTAGTTTTGTCGATTAATACAAACTGTCCAGCGACAATTACTTTTCCCCTTCAACGACAACTACAATTCCCCATATCTGCCTAAAAACGTAGGGTTACTGTTTTCTCTTCTTGGCCTCCATTGCTCTGATACTATCCCAATCAAACTCCAATATAGTTGAGTGGTGAATTAACCTATCCACTGCTGCCATTGTTGTCATTGGGTCTTTAAAAATTTTATCCCATTTCGAAAATACTAGATTACTTGAGATCATTAGACTTTTTCTCTCATATCTATCGGCAAGTAGAGTGAAAAGAACTTCCATTTCATCTCGGCTTTGCTGAACGTAGCCAATATCATCTAGAATGATTACATCAAATTTATCTAGCCGCTTTAAAGCATTTTCAAGATCATATTCCTTCTTTGCAATTAATAATTTTTCAACAATTTTAAATGTTGGGGTAAAATAAACACTGATGTTGTACTTGAGAATTAGCTCTCGCCCAAGTGCTCCGAGAAGGTGACTTTTACCTCTTCCTGGAAGCCCGAATGCGAGGATATTGCTGGCCTCATTGATAAATTCTCCTTTAAGTAACATAGCAAATGCCTTGCGTACCTTGGATGACAATAGTTTTTGATCTAAAGTTTCAAAGGTGTACTGTGGTGGGATTTTTGACTGCTTCAATAGTCTGGCCGTCTTCATTTCTTTTCGGTGGTCAATTTCACAAAAGCTGAGTTCTTTTAAAAACTTTTCATAACTCCAGCCACCTTTATCGGCCTTCTTTTCCATTGGTTTTAAATTCGAAATAAATGTCGATAGTTTTAACTCTTTCAATAATTCATTGGTGGCATCCTTCATAATTCTTGTCTCCTTGGTTTAAGAATAGTTCATCGTATATATTTAGATTTGGTATGAGTTCCATCGGATCAATAATAGTTTTTCTTTCAGCCACGACTAGCTCAGTAATCGAGTTAATATTTAATGCCGTATTGTCATCTGATAAAATCAATTCCAGTGCGATATCAACATCCTCTTCCAAACTATCAGCTGCAAGTTTTAAAATTCTTAGATATTCAATTGTTGCTTGGCGATCAGTTTTACTTTTACTAAGTAAATCCCATGCTTTTTTAAAGTTTTTGGTTGGATACAATTCCTCGCGATATTTATAATTTTCAAAGGCCCCAGGCTTTCTCATTAATGAGTGGATAATATGACGGTAATCAATGACTACGCCACGGTCTCCAAGTACTCGCGGCATTGAAAATACACACCTATTACCAGAGTATAGGTCAATTTTATGTTCATAGATTCTTGCCTTGAGTTTTGTTCCAATAAGTCTGGATGGCACAGAGTAAGTCACTTTCTTTATATTGGCCGTACTCCGGTTCCGAATAAAAATATACTCTTCTTGATATTCTGGTAGTGGCCTTGTTGGGATCTCAATAAGTTGAGAGAACTCTTCTTCCAATTTAAACTTTCTTTTTGTATTAGCTTTATCAATAACGATATTTATAAACGATTCATAGTCATTTAAATTATTAAAGCACTTGCTCCCTCGTATGGTTAACGCCTGCTTAATTTTATTTTTTAAATGACCATTTTGAGATTCAACAACTCCATTTTCATTGGGACTTGCAATATTTGTCTTCTGGGCCTTAATCCCATAATAATCGAGAATCTGAATATACTCGTCATTAAAGACTCTCTTCTTTTTATCCTTGCAAGGTCTATGAGTGGCAGCAGAACTATTATCGACTTGAAGTATTTG
>JABGVH010000143.1 GCA_018646195.1 Halobacteriovoraceae bacterium | reverse complement strand
CTGCTGCCTGCTTGGCCACTTTAAGAGCGGCTAATTTGGCGGCTCTACGCGCCTCAAAATCATCGGGACCCCAACCGCTCTCTGCGGTTATTCTTTCCATTGCTGTTTCGACGGCATCGAGGGCCGCCCTATTGGCGGCGGTCCTTGCTGCTTTGCGGGCCACTACAATAGCGGCGCGGCGAGAGGCACTTTCAGCTGCTCGGCGAGCTGCTCGCCCGGCGACATTTGAAGCGGCGCCCTTTGCCGCCTGGCGGGCGGCCTTCTTAACTGCCTCTCTGGCCTGCTTCTGTTCCAGTGCTGAGGCCAAACCTCCTGAAGTATAGGCGACTGACTCTGCCGCCTGGGCAGCTGCTTTGTCGGCGGCTTTTGAAGCCGCCAAATTAGCGACTTTGCTGGCCTCTTTAAAAGCAGCCTTTTTAGCGACGGTCATTGCAGCGGGTAAGGCGACTCTCTCTGCTGCTTTTAGCGCCGCCTTTTCAGCGGCATCTTCAGCAATACTGCGAGCTATTATTCGGGCCTTTTCTTCTGCCTCTGCAATTACAATACTGCGATTGATTTTTTTTACTTCGCGGCTAGCGCGACCATACTCTCCTCCCTCTTCAATAGAGGTCTGAGTACTGGCCGGAGTTCGTCCAGTAGATGGCGCTAATCTTCCGGCAGGTATGACCGCCGCCGGGGTTCTGCCACTATTATTTTTTTCACGCTTCATTACGAATTCAAAACTTGGTGCACCAAAGGAGTAGTCGCGTTTGAAAGTCAACTCTGTCATGTCTCTGGTAAAAAGTGGAGCAGTCAGTGTCTCTTTGCGGGACTGGTCTTTTCTTAGTTTTATACTAGAAAAAGTATCTTCAGCATTTTGTAATTTCTGAGGTAAGTCCGCCCCTCCGGCCAGCTCAAAGGTCTGTTCTACATTCCTAAGAGTAGCGCCTATCGTTAACTGACCGGCCGCCATATCTTCTTCCAGAAGTGATCTTTTTAGGGCATAGCTACCAGGGTCTGTACTGGCCTCTTGCTTCCACTTGCCCATTAAAACGGTATATTCCTGGGCCTTTTTGAGGCGATCTGTTGCGATATTCTTTTCTTTCCGAAGACCTAACATGCGCTCTCTGAAAGTCTCTTTATCCTGCAGGCCAAGAGTCCCTTCGTCCAATTTCTTATAAAATCGGTTCTGCAGTTTACTAATACTATTTAAATTTTTATCGAAAACGATCTTTGCATTTTTCTCAATCTGCTTTGCACCGTTAAAATCACTCCCGGATTTTTTGACCGCGTCTTTTTTTATCTCCTGCCAAATTTTCATCATGCTTATTGGTTGATCTTCTTGCAATTCTGTCTGAGCGGTTTTTTGACTAATTAGTTTGCCTAGAACTTTGGCAAATTTGCCTATCTTCTTTTCGCCCTTTAAAGATTCGATGGAGGCAATTTTTTTCGCAATATTTGGAGTACTGGCCAATAATAACTTATTTAACTTAGCTCTTTTAGCGGCTTTAATAGAGCTGGCCGAATTTTTCACACTGAGATCATTCGGCGGCAATTCAAAATCAAATGTCTTTCTTGGAACTTTAGAAGCCGGTTTTCTCTTTTTATTTTCTTCAAGCGCGTCGTGCAAAAATACCTTTGATTTCGCGGACTGAAAAGTACGAACAGATTCAAACACGGCAGTTGGCAGTTTCTTAACCACAGGTCTATTACTCTTGAAAAGTTCAGGGCCAGGAACTCTTGCGAATTGAATATATTCCCCTGGCCTTAAAATTACTGAGCTGAGTTTCTTTTGTTCCTGGGCAGGGTAATCAACTTCAAGTCTACCAGAAACAAGTGCAATATCAGTTTTGACTTTACCTTCTTGCATATAAACATCTGATAGAATTTCCGTTCCCCTTATCGCCATTGAAGCATTCGGAGTTTTAATTTTTAAGGTTTTAAGATTTGTCTTAACCGTAAATAAGCTGCGTAATTTACCCCGTACTAAACTATAGACGGCACTTCGTTTTTTCTTAGTGGTAAAAACAAATTTCTCAAATTCCATTTTACTTTTGGGGCCCAATTGAAAGAGAGTATCGTCTCTCATTAGGATTTTTACAAAGCCACCTTTTGGGGTTTCAATTACATCCCCACGATAGATCCTTTGGCCTTTCTTTAATTGGTCGATCACACCTTTGGAATTGCTTCGCGAGATTTCTCCACGAGCACTAACAATCCTACCAATGACACTACTGCCGGCCAAAACTGGCCTGGCGGAAAGTGTAAGTAATAGTCCAATGGCGATAATCAATTTCAAGCGCTGTTCTCCAATATTGAGCCTCTATAGGGGCAGTCTTCATTTTATCACCAGGCCTTGTAGACCCAATAATCCCATCTATTTATCGGTATTTGCGGTGATTACTTGAGCGTTAACCTCCATTAATTGCGGGGTTTATCTGACAAGCCATTGGAATAAGGTCAGTCGGCAGCTTTTGACGGTGCCTGCTCTTATCGCTGAATTAGATTAAAATTTATGTAAAAGCAATAACTTAGGACCAGTTATCGGAAATCCCCAAGGGCCAATTTTGGCCTGCCTATTGATCTTTTTCAGCCTCAGCGCCCGCGCTGTTTCACTGAGAGAAATTCAAGATGTCCGCCTGGCCAAGGCAGAGCTTGCGCAGTCAGACGGCAATACTAAAGTCGCGCTTAAGCTTATTTCGAAAAATCTCGACCGCAAAAATTTCCATTTAGATTCCTACCTCTTTCTCGCAAAATATCATTTAAGAATCGGCAATATTCCCAAAGGATTGAGGGTTTACTATTTCGCGATTAAAAGGCTGCATGGCAAAGATATTATTAATATTAAGATTAAGGGCAGTATTTTTAAATATCTTTCTCAAATAGAACCACCTTCGAGAGAAGCGCTTAAATTGTATTACACTATTGCCCAAACCTATTTTAATATTTTCGAAGAAGGTATCTACGCCGATAAATTTGGTCACCAATTATTAAGATTGGCGCATAAATATTTTCAAGTCTGTTCTTACTACCGCTACTCTCTGCCTTCGACCAAGCTATATATCGCGCAAGTGCGATCTCACCAAGACAAACACCTTTCAGCGGTTGAATACCTAATAGAAGCACAAGACTTGTTTCGTGAACTAGGCGAAGCTGAGAATAAATCTTCACTTAATAAAATTGACGTTCTCCTAGGGGAATCCTTAATAAAGGATGGCCAAGCCGAGTCTGGTTTAATTTTTCTGAAGGGGATCTACCTCGACCCCAAGGCCAACTCTAGCCTAAAGCAATATGCCAATGCCTATATCGATGCACTGGCGACTAGTTACCTAGCCGCTTCTTTTTCTTTTAATCGAAAACTCAATACTAACATCCATGAATTAAGTAATTTCGACCTCAATCAAGAATTTGATTCGGATACTTTTATCGAAAAAGAAGCTTGGGTTGACTCTAAGAACTTCAACCTTTTTTATAATACCTCTAAGTGGAATAATTTTTCGAGTGTGATGGTGCTCAATATTTTAGATGAAACAACCACTAACCGAGATTTACGTGCAAAAGACTTACGGAGTTATTCATTTGGGCTCGATTTAAAATACGACAACTTAAAAAAATCTCTCTTCAAACTAAAATATTCATATAATCAGCTTTATCTCAAAGACTCTGCCGCAGGAAAGCTAGCAAAAGTTTCAACTTCCCATAACCTGACTCCACAGTATATTTATACTTTAAAACGCGGAACTTTAACCTATGGAATACCAGTCACAAGCACTTATTCGGGTTCACAGCACGCTCAAACAAGTGAGGGATTTAGTGTCTCCTACACCCCTTTCTGGCACAATAAGTATCTCTCCCCTACTTTTTCGTTCGATTATATTAGAGAAGATGAAGAGGACGATTCTCCTGACTCCAATCAATTTGTACTCTCTATATCAAATCACTCAGCGATAAGTGATCGCCACAGTTTTTTTACCACATTCACTTTTGTTGCCAATAATAATCGAGAAGACACCACTGCCTATAAAGAAAGTAATTTAAATTGGTCCTATAATTACTTAGTTCCCTGGGTCAAAAATTTAAGTTTAAATGCTACCTATGATTATCGCTATCGAGATAATCATGTAGAAACTGCGACTGTTGTCACTCTATATTCTGGCGGTATCTCGTATACATTTTAGTTAAAAAAGGTTAATTGTGAGCTTATGAGTACTACAACAAAAAAAACTAAAATAAAAAATATCGCTATTCTTTGCAGTGGTGGAGACTCGCCTGGAATGAACTGTGCTATCCGTGCTGTTGTGCGAACAGCAATCGGTCACGGTTTAAACGTCTACGGAATCACTAAGGGCTACTCAGGCCTACTAGAGGGAAATTTTAAAAAAATGGACGCCTCCTCTGTTGGCAATATCTTGCAACATGGAGGAACGATTCTTCAGACCAGTCGTTGCCCAGATTTTGAAAAGTCTGAAATCCGAACCGAAGCGGCACATATTCTCAAGAGAAAAAACATCGACGCCTTAATTGTAATTGGAGGCAACGGCTCTTTTAACGGTGCTTATAAACTGCACCGTGAGCATCAAATTCCTGTTATTGGAATTCCCGGCACTATAGATAACGATATTAGTGGAACAGATTACACCATAGGTTTTGACACTGCAGTTCAAACTGCCGTAGATGCCGTCGATAAAATTCGAGATACCGCTCACTCCCATGCCCGGACTTTCATCGTCGAAGTCATGGGCCGCAAGAGTCCCGCTATCGCCATGCATGTCGGTATTTGCACAGGTGCTGAAAATGTCGTTCTTCCCAATCAAGAAATTGACCTCAAAAACATTGTCGATGATGTCAAAAGAGGTATTGATCGCGGCAAGCACTCCTCTATAATTATCGTCGCCGAGGGTGAAAAGCCAGGCCTCTGTCACGAAATTCAAAAAAAGCTCGATTCAAAACATGGGCTCTTGGCCCACGTCTGCATCTTGGGACATATCCAAAGAGGGGGAAATCCCAGCGCCATCGATCGCTTTATCGCCTCTCGGATGGGATTTGAAGCCGTCAAATGCCTACTCTCCAATCAATTTCCAGTGGTGATAGGTTATGTCGAAGGCCAGGTTAAACCGCTACCTTTTGAAAATTGCCTGAAAAAGAAAACCGAATACCTGCCGCATAATTTGGAACTTTTAAAGGCCCTTTCGATCTAATCGGCCAATTTCTAACTACCCAAAATTACGCCAAAGACCCATTTAGTCGGCCTTTCGGCCTGCGAGCGACTTGCTGAACCCGCCGGCCCCGTCCTATGCTCTGAGCACTTAATACATTCGGGGAGAATTCTATGTGCAAACGCGCATTTCTAGCATTATTTGTCGTTATTTCTAGCTTCATTACTATCAAAGACCTATCCGCCCAAGAGGCGATATACACCGCTGGTGTAGCCGCCATTGATATGGACCCACCCATTGGAATTCCATTGGCCGGCTATGGTAGCAAGCGCCGTCGCGCCCCTCATTTGGATTGGCGCAATCGCCATCCCCATGCTTTTTTCTTTACTCCCACAACTGGTTTTCGCGATCGCTTGAGAAGTAAGGCGATGGTCATTCATGATTCAAAAGGTGGAAGATTAGTTTTCGTCAGCGTCGATCTTATCGGAGTGAGTAACCGTCTTTATAAAGACCTTGCCCGCAAACTCAAAAAGTTTGGCTATAAAAAAGATCAAATTTTTGTATCGGCCACTCACACCCACTCCGGTCCAGGTACACTCTCTATGAATATCGGATTAGCGGCTATCGCAACCGACCTCTATAAGAAAGAAAATTACAAACATGTCTTTGGAAAAATTTATCAAAGTGTCCTAACCGCTATTAATAAAATTGAGAGAGTTGATCTATTCACTTCTCAGTTTGACGCCAAGAAAGTTCAATACAATAAATGGCGAAAAACTCGTCGTGAGTGGTACAACCCCACCGCTACATTCATCTTGGCGCGCTCTAAAGAAAGTGGTGAATGGTTGGGTGGAATGTTAAACTTTGCCATGCATGGAAATGCTATGCCGCTTGAGGATACTCGTTACAGCGGTGACGTTCCAGGTGCTATTGAACGCGCCACCGAAAGGAAAATCGCACTACTCAATGATTCACTCGCCGCTCCTCCTACCCTGCTTTTTATGAACGGGGCTGAGGGTGATGTCCGCCATCGTGGAAGCCGAGGCGAAGAAGTGATGGAGCAAGTAGCAGAAAGATTTGCAGGTCAAGCTGCCGAGAGTGCTCTAATATTCGAAAACATGAAAGAAGTTGAAGTTGGTATTAAAGTTAAAAGCGGACGTACTTTCGTAGGTATCCCCTCATATCCACTTGAGGCCTGTGTTGAAAGAGTTGGAATGATGAGAGCTCTACTGGCAATTATTCCCGATAGAATACCCATTCCGCTGCCATTATTTCCATGGAGTACTAAATTAAACGTGGCGAAACTTGGAGGCATCACACTGGCCTCATGGCCTGGAGAAGTCTCAACAGCCCTTGGTTATGAATTAGAGGCCAAGGCTAAAGCGCTTAATAAGGGCCACGACGATGTTTGGTTCCTCGGGCTAACCAATGACTACTTAACCTACTTCACTAATAAGTCTGAATACAAAGAGGGTGAATACGACTCTTGTTCTTCTTTCTATGGTTACAGAGGCGCCCGGCGCATTATCAAAAAGCTTACTAAGCTTATGAAAAAAATAGACTAAAGAAACGTCAATCCAATACGGTCTTTAAAGATCTCTTCAAGTGGTAAAAGGTTCATATGATTAGGAACTATTTTATCGCTAGGAGAGATCATATTAGTCGGTTTGATGAAATTAAACTCTCCTACTAAAGTCTGACTAATATCTCGAGATTCAATTTCTCCCGTTACGCTGACTCTTCCTAGTGATAAGCAATCATCGAGTCGTTGAATTGGTAAGTATCCGGCGAGAGACCAGAAGAGAATTAGCATTGGCAATTCTAGCCAACGATAATTTTGCTCATCTAATAATAGTTGGCCTGAAGATTCGGTGCAGATAACATAACGTCTTAGAGGGATTTGATCCTGCTGTTGCCGAGTAAGATAAATAAACTTTTCTTTAATGCTTCGAGAATAGGATTTTAGTCCCACCACTTCTAGTCCAGGGATTCCTTTGGTGGTGTAGCCAAAAAGATTAATTGGTATAAATTGATCACGTGTAGGATAAAGTCCCCAAATACGACTCGACATAAGCAGCCCCCCTTAGATGAGTTCTGCAATTTGGGTAAATAGAGTAATTACTTAAATTATGGAAACTAGAGATTTTTTAAATCGTCCTGAGAAGTTTTTAACTCCCCAGTAAAATAGCAATTTATATTTTGGACGCCAGAATTTGTTAAGATTGAAGAGTGGGAGACCCTAAGGTCACGGGCGTAAGCCTTTCCAATTTTTTGGCATCCCCATTTCTCTTTTTTACAGAAATGTTGATCCCGCTTATCGCAAATGACGGAGACATGAACTGTCTGGCCGCGTTCACAAATGACATATTTGTTGGTTTTTTCAATATAGCCTCGCAGCAGGTCAGTTGCTGCAGGATATTTTTTTTGACAAAAATTCATGACACTTAAATCAGTTCCCATGCAATCAATGGTCAAAGTATCCTTCTTCTCGGCCAAGAGCATATGCTTTAGACCAGAAAACTTACAGGCCTCTATAAGCGGAAACATCTCGTAGCGTGGCCTGCCTATTTCATGTTTTTTAAGTTTGGCGAATGTAGTTGAAGACCCCAGAAGAAGAAAGAAGGTCAAAAAGAAGTAGCATGGTATTAATTTGTTATTCACTCTATAAGAATAGCTTCTTAGAAGGAATGTGAGAAGAAAAACTCTATTCTCTTGTCGGCATTTTTGTCAAACGCCATCTCTTTATCAGATTGAGTTGACGAAACACGTGCTGTGATTTTCTCTGTTAATTGGCGATCAACTCGTGCCATCCAGATTCCATCATTGGCCTGGTATTCTGCACCTGCTTTAATTCCCAAAGAGGCAATATCGCGATTGGCCTCGACGTCAATTCTTCCTTTAGCATCAACCGTTGTATCGATTTGCGCTAGAGGATTGTGAATATAAACCATCGCCTTACCTTGAAGGACCCGCGCCTTGAACTTGATTTTAATATTTTGAGAAATTCGAGCTTCAGTATTTGGTCTTAAGGCCTTTTGAACTCGCCCTACTCTTGCCAGGGTAGAACCCTCTTCGGCTTCACGAACTTCACCAGCTAGACGCTTATCTGCGTACTTTAAAAGCTTGCGATTAAAGTGGGCCTTTTTAGCATTTTGATCGGGAGTCTCATAGAGCCCAGTACTTTTTAGGTTCCAATTGCGAGCGTACTCTTCTTCATCTTCCCATTGAGTGAAGTCATTTTTTATAGAATTCATCACCCCGGCATTATCCTCTACGAAGACATGCTGGAGCCAAATAGTCTGTTTATAAGGAACGGACTCTACTTCGTCATTTGGAATAAAACTTCCAGGACCTCGATTTTGGATAACAAAACTAGGACTTAATTTCTCAAAAGAGAGTGAAATTTTCTCAGGCTCAATTTGCGAGGTTTGAGTAATTCCTCGGCTAAACAGCTCTGAGGCCGGTGCACGCCGCTGGTGCTCCCGTCCAGTCAGTGAATATGACAGTAAAATCAAGCATATAGCTCCTGCCTGACCAAAGATTGGCCATCGCAAAAGATTTATACAAAAAGCTTGAAATCGTCTCATATAAGACCCTGTTATTGGGCAGCATGCCCACTCTACTCTTATAATAGTGCAAGGGTGATACCAATTTCAGGAAGGAGAAGATATTGCCACAAGCCCCCCTAGAGGGGCTTTAGAGGCATTTCAGTGACTTAGAGCTCGACGATTTCTCGTGTCTCGTCGAGCAGGTTTTTCAACATATCCTTGGTTTTCTTATCCAATTTCATGTCTTTGGTTTTCTGATCCATTACCTTGAGAAAGGCATTGGCTGTTAACCCCTTTGGCAGGACTGGGGACTTGATTTTCTTTCCTGCGGCGATGACTCCACCGGCGCGGATGATGCGTTTTAGTTGAGCACGTTTAGTGATTTCACCACCTAGAATACTCTTTTCAATCTTTTTCTTAACGGGACTAGTGTCTAAGGCGGTAAATTCCAATAAGACATATTTCTCAATGTCGAATTCCTTAGCCGCGCCTTTTAATTTTGCTGGCATTTTAGCGATCATAAGAGAGCGATGGACCTCAGACTTAGAGATTCCAAGTGCAGCAGTGATCTTGCGTTCAGAAGCCTTGGTGGCCCTTTGATAATTCAAAATACCATCAGCTTTGTCGATGTAATGAAGCGCTTCTCGAGAGGAGTTTTCCGAGAACTGAATCGCCATCAATTCTTGCTCCGACTTGTCTTCAAGAATAAAAACTGGACAGCGCTCCATATTGATAGAGCTCATGGCACGATAGCGCCGCTCTCCACAAACAAGAGTTAGATTGCCATACTTATTTCGATGAAGGACTAGCGGCTGAATTAAGCCATTGGCCTTGATATTTTTGGCCAGCTCTTTAATTGACCCATCATTAAATTTTGTTCGGACCTGTTCCTTAACATCGATTTCGGCTAGAAAAATTTCGTCAAGTTTTGCGCCCTGTAGTAGCTTATGGTCACTTTCTTTAAAAAACTCTTCACCTAACTTATCCGTAAGGTCGATAGTTTTTCGCATTCTTTTAGAAACTCGTGGTGCAAATTCCTTACTCATAATTCAACATCCTTGTTGCTTACTATGATTTTAAATTAAATACTCATGCCACTAAAGCCCGAGTGATTCCCAAAGCGCTTGATAATCGCCGCGTCCTCTGGATTTTCCACTCATTAAAAAGACTGGAGTCCTAGTCGAAATCGATTCTTGCATCTGCACTAAATTTCTAATCGGCGGAGTGCAATTAAAACTTTGAGCGAGTTCTTCTAGTCGTTGCTTTTCAATCTTGCGCCGACTATTAACCATTGAAGGTATGATATTAAACTCTAATTTCGGATTTTCCGTCTCTTTGATAATTTCAAAGGTATCCATCAATTCCTCTAGCCCATCGATTGAATAATCCTGTGCCTGGGTCGGAATTAAAATTCTATTTGAGGCGACTAGTGCCATGATAAGCTCATCACCTAGTACTGGTGGCGTATCGATAACAACATAGTCAAATTGCTCAGTGACTTTTTCCAAGCGCTTCCTAAGTAATCTCTCTTTTCTACCGGAAGTACGACGGATTTCCGTGTCCGATAGAATTAATAATTTAGACAGATTTGCCAAGTGGCGCGAGCTAGGAATTAGTGAAATATTTTGGTGAAAATCTTCCGTGCCCTCTGAAGGCACAATAATATCCTCCGCTTCAACATCCCCTATCAACCACTCAGGGATCATTGTTCTTTGAATTTGAACACCGAATGTAGAGGAAAGATTGGCTTGAGAATCTAAATCGACAACTAGTACACGCTTGCCTTTATAGGCCAGGTGACAGGCCAATTGGTAGCACTGCATGGTTTTACCCACTCCACCTTTATTGTTGGCCACTGTGATAACTTCCATGAATCACGCTCCTTAGTAATGATAACTACTTAAATTTTATGAAGTTTTTGTACGCTTCGTCAAAAAAAAAAGCCCCTATATATCCTTTCGCGTTAACTTTGTTTGAAGCCTATTTTTTTGCTATATTCTGGCCTTAGAAAAAACTAATTCCCCTGGTAGGGGCAGAGATAAAAAAGGAAAATCATGATCAAATCAATCGACTCAAATGAACTCAAAACAAAACTCGATAAAGGCGAAGACGTCGTGCTGATCGACTGTCGAGAACAAGGCGAATGGGATGACGGCCATATAGGGGCAGCAAAACTTTTGCCCCTATCGCAATTAGTTGATCGCTATTCTGAACTTGAATCTAAAGATGCCGAGCTGATTTTTCAATGCCGCTCAGGCAAGAGAAGTATGGATGCTTGTATGTTTTTACTAGAAAAAGGTTACACAAATCTAACTAATCTTGAGGGTGGAATCCTCGGTTGGGCAGAAAATGGCTTTGAAACCACTCAGGATTAAATCACCATGCTAGATCTTTTTAAAGAATCAAAGGGCGATCACCTACTACCTGTCAGGGAAGAAGAGCTGTCAGACCAGGCCGTTATAGCTGAACTCCATCAATTAAAAAAAGAGTTGGGCGATCGCGTCTGTGTTCTTGGACATCACTACCAAAGTAATGAAATCATCCAATTTGCAGACATCCGGGGAGACTCGCTAGCACTTGCAAAACACGCCGCTGAAGCTGAAGCTGAATACATTGTCTTCTGTGGGGTGCACTTCATGGCCGAAACTGCGGATATGCTTACTGGCCCTGAACAAAGTGTCATACTTCCCGACCTCAATGCCGGTTGCTCTATGGCAGATATGGCGCAATCTGAAGGCATCTTAAAATGCTGGCAACAGACTGCAGAGGCCTCTTCCGATACCGTTGTTCCCATTACTTATATTAATTGTTCAGCAGAGCTAAAAGCATTTGTTGGAGATCACGGGGGCGCCATCTGCACCTCTTCAAATGCTCGCAAGGTTATAGAATGGGCCTTTGAGCAGGGACAAAAATTACTCTTTTTCCCCGACCAACACCTGGGGCGCAATACTTGCTTT
>JABGVH010000155.1 GCA_018646195.1 Halobacteriovoraceae bacterium | reverse complement strand
TCAGGTTCTGGTCGCATTAGGGTGGTGATCATTCCCACCAACATGGTGGCGGCCATGATCAGGTAGGTCCATTTCCAGGCGTCATAGGAGTAGCTTTCTTTAGTCGAGCCAAAGTAATCCGCCAGGAAGAGCGCACCTGCGCCGGAAACCAGCATGGCGATGCGGTAGCCGGCGATATAAGTCGAGGAGAGAATCGCTTGCAAGTCATCCGGTGCCGATTCAATTCGATAGGCGTCGATGACAATGTCTTGGGTGGCGGAAGAAAATCCTAGCAGCACTGCTGCGATCGCCATATAGGTTAAGGCATTCTGTGATTGCTGGGGGTCGACCAAGGCCATACCACAAATCGCCAGTACAATCATTGATTGGGAAAAGAGCATCCAGCTTCGTCGCCGACCAAACATTTTAGTGAGTAGGGGCAGTGGAAGTTTATCCACAAGCGGTGCCCAGACAAATTTGAAGGAATAACCAAGCGCCGCCCAACTAAAGAAGGTGACGGCGGATCTCTCAACTCCGGCCTCGCGCAGCCAAAGAGAGAGGGAAGAGAAGATCATAAGGATTGGAATACCGGCTGAGAATCCCAAAAAAAGCATGGTGACATTTCTTCTGTCGAGGAAGACCGAAAGGTTCTGGCTCCAGGATTTTTGATTTTCTGTGGTCATAGTGATCCTCTTATTTGCTGGCAGCTGTGTGAGTGCTTGAGCTTACAGCCCTTTTTAAACCATAACACGGCATCTTTTTTAATTTGCTTTGCGATTTTTTTATCACTTACTTTTTCAAGACTACTTAAAATTTTACTGCCTTGGTAAAAGCAAGCTGCGCCGTCACCGTGCTTGCAGCGTGAGGCAATGGATTTTTTACAGGGACTTGCTGCGCAGGAAGTCAGAAGCAGCAGAATTAGCAGAATTAGCAGTGGTGGCGAGGTTTTCATGGTGTGATCTTAACCTAATAAACTCGCTAAGTTTTGAAAAGTTAGGTATAAATTGCCTTATATTAAATGACGCGAAAGAGGGCTACTTGGCGCTTGGCGGCATTCGACAGGGGAAAAATATGGCATCCGATCAGTTAGTAAATGAACTCGATCCCACACATAAGAACGTCGCTAATGAACTCAATCGCGCTAAAGCGGGAGAAGTTGTCAGCGGAATAGACCCCTCCAAGTTTTGGAATGCCACTGACCCGGTTCACGGTGGCGGTGGCTCGCCAGAGTTTCCCAAAAGAACCTCTGTTGAAATGCGGATCAAACCTGAAGGCGAAATTTTAAAATTATTAAGTCCAGAGATTCGTATCGAACCGACCAATCTTTGCAATTATACTTGCACCATGTGCCCTCGTGATACCCACGATCGCGACAAGGGCTGCATGCCAATGGAATTTTACCAGAGTCTGGTTGATGAAGTTATTCTAATGGGCGCCAAGCAAATCACCTTGGTTAACTTTGGCGAACCTTTTATCGATCCAACTCTTGAAGATAAAATTCACTACGCCAATCAAAAAGGGCTACGTACTTACTTAATCACTAACGCCTCTCTCTTTCATGTTCCCAGCCGCAGTCAGTTTGCAAAAGACAGCGGTCAAAAAATGACAAAAATTGAGGCGGCAGTTAAGGCCGGCCTAACAGAAATCCGACTCAGCTTCTACGGCGCTACCAAAGAAGAATACGAGAAAGTTATGGTCGGCGGGAAGTTTGAGCAGACTGAAAAAAATATCCAACTAGCGGCAGAGATGCGCAAGAAATATGGTCAGAAAGTCATTTCTCCCACAATGAAGGAAGAAATGCTATCTCCTGAAATTTCCATGTTCTACCTAGAGTTCAGCAAGGAAACCACAGAAGAATCTGAAGGCATGAAAAAGTTCTTAGATTATACAAAACCTTTTGCTGACTATATTGAAGTTTGGCGTCCGCATAATTTTGGAGATGGCCGTAGCTACCGAGAAGTCAAAGCTGAAAAAACATCCTGCGGTCGTCCCTTTAATGGACCGATTCAAATCAACTGGAAGGGAATAATCGTTCCTTGCTGTTACGATTATAATGAAGAAATTCCACTAGGAAATGTCGCCCAAGAAACGGTAGAAGAAGTAGTACGAGGTAATGCTTACGAAAAGCTACGAGAGTCTCATGCCACTGGCAAATTCGAGATGGTTCCCTACTGCGATCAATGTGATCAGCTTTGCGAAAGAAATGATGCCTTGGTTATTTCAACTAACCCAAAACATCAGAATAGAGAAAGAAGTGATATTATGAAATCCCCCAATACTTTGGCGGATTTTATTATGGAAGAGTAATGCCTCAGTTCTTTCACTTAACTCACGATGCTTATTCGAGAGATGTGTCTGAGTTCCTAGGGGAGCTGCTTCCAGTGGCGCTCAATCAGGTAGAGCAATTTGAAAGCTTTATTGTTAGCGCCAAAGGGGGGGACCTTTTTTTCTTCAGCCCCACTCCACAAAACCACGAGCAACGCTACTTTAAATGGGCCCAGGAAAATGGCGTTACCTGCATTATTCTATTGGACCATTGCCATTTCGCTCACCGTGACTTTGAAAAATATACAGATCAAAAGCTTGCTCTTTTCAGTGTCAAACAATATCCAAGTCTACATGGCGAGATGACAGTGAAGAAGTTTTCTAACTTAGCGCCAGTCCAAAACCGCGACACCCTCTTCTGTTCTCAACCCTTATTTGAAGATGGCAGAGAATGCGACCAATTTGAAATCCTGCAATACCTGCTAGAGCATTATCCCTTAGGGGACAATACTCTGTGGATTAAGCAGCATCCTAGAGAGCAGCGAGAAGTCCCGGCCAAGTTATTTAACAATAAGCTAAAGCTCTTTGAAGGCAGCATGGACCAGGCCTTTCAAACCTTTAATAATTGGGTAGGGGTCAGCTCGATGGCGCTCTATTCAGCGCAAGCACTTGGCAAGAAAGTCACCACCATAGACCCGTACTCTAAAAAATTAAATTTACTAAATGTTGAAAGTAGCGAAATTTGTTCAAAAGAAATTCAGCTGAAAGAAGGGTTGCTTACTTTTTTGCAAGAAATTGGTCTAGGGAAGCTGGATTAACTTCTCCAAAATAGGAGTCTATATAGGCACTCGACTTCGCTATCAATTGCTGCATCTTCTCGCCCCGGCAAGAATGAATCTCCTCTAATTGCTCTACCGGATTCTGGCCTGCAGGGAGCACCCATTTATAGTCTTCGAGATCAAATAGAGGGTCGGGAGAAGTTGGCGCTGGCAAGTCAAGATGGGCGACTGGCAGGCCTAAGCTAATCGCCTCAAGCGCCACAGTACTTCCCCAGTAGAGAACCACAGATGCCGCCTTAAAGTCCTCGAGAAGACTTGGGTTAGCTGAGACCTCTACATTTTGAAATTGCGCCAGGTCGAGTTTTAAGTGGGGTTTAATTTTAGCAATTGGAAATATGGGGTGAGTTCTTATAATTATTTTCCAATCCGATAATTGACCGGCCCACTCTAATGCAAAATCGACCAAGGCAACTGATTGCACCAGACCTTCCATCGCCACTAAGAGTACTTTCTCTTTTGTCCTCTCCAATGTCTTCTGCTCTTGTAGGTAGCCGTAGCGAAGGGCGCAGCCAGCAATTACTTGAGTCTCTGTACCGTAACGGCCCATTTCACTGAGTAGCTGGGCGGTTTTCTGACCAGTTGAAATAATGCGATCAGGAAGCGGCACCCATTGGTGCTCAGAATTTCCGAGGAAGTAATTATAAGAGGCCCTGGAAATAATATTATGCTGATAGCCGGTTAGCACGGTGCTGGGGCATTGGTCTCTAAAGGCCTTTACAAACAGCCGCTCCCAATAATTGCCCTCAAAAATATACAGCACTTGTTTGAGCGCAATACGCCGACTCAGGTTTCTCATGGAGTAATAGAGTATTAGTGAATGCAAGACCGCGGGAGCGAAATGCTCCTCTCGCATAATCTTGCCCATGATGGCCGAGTAGTCTTCACCTTCAAGCTCATCAAGCTTAGGAAAGCTGCCGAAAAATGATTTGAAAAGATCTCTAAAAATCCAAAAGAGGTCGCGGTAGCGGAAAAAAGATTGATAAGAAAAAAGTCCAGGGGCGCTACTTCCACTTTTTAAAAAGGTCCTAAAATTTCCGACCGGATGAACCAAGAAAAAATACGGCTCATTTTTATTCTCGAGATGCTCGGGCAGAGCGCCCCAAAACTTATCCTGGTAGAGGTGGTCGACAAAGCAGTGATCATAACTAAAACTTTTTAATAAGGTCTGCTCAGAGCTTTGCTTTAAAAGCCCGCTTACTTTTTTTCTAAAATATATTTTAACCAAAGTGGTTCTAAACAATTCGGCGGCTAGGTGCTTACTAAAGCGCGCCAGCTCTAGAATTAAATCTTTACTAATTTTAAGCAGAGAACTTTTGTTGAGCTGTTCAAAGGCCTGAGTAGAAGTCAGCGCCTGGATGATCTGTTCATTTTTGGGATAGAAGCGATTCTTTGAGCTTATATAGCTGGCCCACCAAACCGGACTCTGCCATTTCTTCGAAATGCGAGCAATTAACTCCGCGTACTTTTCACTATTATTGTTGGCCATGCCACTAAATTATATAGCTAGGCCGGGGGAAAGGAAAGGTCCGCGGTAGCAGTCGCTTAAAGAGCGTCGTTTAAGACCTTAGCTAGGCGTAGACCAGCTTGCATAACTCTCTTCTCGAGTTCCGGAAGCCACTTGTAGCTGTAGTTATAGCTAAGCTTTGGCAGTTCTTCGTCTGGAAGCGCCAGGTCTCGGTTGCAGTAGCGAGGGCCAACGGATTCAGTGGGAGTGGCAGCTGAGGAGCTGGCATTGCCACCTGTGGGAGGAATTGGGGCGTCTGGGTAAACTCCAGAGAGGCGCAGTAGCTTGGACTCTTTTGCCCAAGAGAGGATATTACCTTTTTGAATACTCTTAATTTCTTTTCGCTTTTTCTTGAGGTCAACAAAGCTGGCGAATTCGCTATATGAAAGTTTAGTGAAGTCAATCATGCCACTGTCCCAAAGACGGTGCAGGTTTGTTTTTTCGCCGTGGAAAATAACTTTACAATTATTGCCGCCACGATCGAGTCCGTTACCTACGTGCATCGGTTGGTGCAGGTCTCCCATTAGGTGCACGATGAATTTTATAGCAAATGCTTTTTCAGCGTTAGGTGTGGCGTGGTCTTTTAGTTTTTCAATATTCTGTTCCAGGGCAGTCACTAGGTTGCCGTTATTTCCCTGGGCATTGTAATCATTTTGGGTATCGGGCCAGTCAGTGTAATGCCAGTTAAAGGTATGTCCGTAGCGGTCGCGGTCAGACTTAATTTTATCGGGCCAATATGAAACTCGCGCCAGTGATT
>JABGVH010000052.1 GCA_018646195.1 Halobacteriovoraceae bacterium | reverse complement strand
GATGACCCAAGACAAGAGGACCAAAGCTCATGCAGAAATCTATATAGTCCTTTCCTTCGGTATCATAAATAAAAGCGCCTTCACCTCTTTCGATAAAGCGCGGAGTGGTATGCAGGCCACTAAAACTTCTAACAGGTGAATGAACCCCTCCTGGAACTAAGTTTTTTGATTTTTCGAATAATTCTGTTTGGCTCATAGTAGATCCCACGGTTTCAAGTCTTCTAGTGCGGCAACGGGTGTTACTGCTATTTCTTTTTTCTTAAATTGGTCCCAAGTCTTTCCTAGCCCGCAAGCGTGCTTGGCCTTCTCAACAAATGGAAACAATTGGCAAAAAGTTTCGTATTGGTAAAAGCTGGTCCAATAAAAGAGACCTACTTTTTTTAGTTCTTCGATATGCTTTTCTTCAATTGATTTAGACTTTCGGTTATAGCAAGAAATTATCTTCCCTAGTGGGCTGGTCCCTTCGGTATGAGTAAGGACTTGTAAATTTCCTTTGATAGTGTGGGGAAAGAGTTGTAGCGCTTCAGATTGGATAAAGTTCTTAAGTTCATTATCGCCGAGACCATCTGAAGAACCTTGAATCCAATGGCCTTCACCGGCCATGCGTTTCCAGGTTTTGTTGCCCGGTACCCATAGAGAGTGCTTGATTTCTTTGCCTTCAATTGCGTTCAGTACATTTATAGAAGTGATATAAAGTGGCCCGGGGGCTAAGTTAATCCCTGAAAGAGGTACTTTTTCAATGACCTCATCCATTATTACTTGAGGTGAAAAGCCTTTTAACTGAGCTCGCCTGGACTCAGGTAGTCCGATAAAAAGACTGCCTTCCGGTTTAGGTAGTGCGATCCCTTCGATATGCCTATTATTGATTTCTTCGTTTTCAAGTGTGCCTTTATGGATATGTAAATAGTGGCCATTTCGAAAGTCAACTTGAATACCTACTGCCAGATGGCAACCCCCACCATAATCGTTAAAGGCCTGGCGCTCTCTAAAAATTTCGTCTTCAGTTTTTTCGTGGCGTAGCTTTTCTAGCATTTGGCAAACTTCACTATTCTCTCGATGGCATTCTATAGCGAGTGCTCCCTGACTAGCAGCTGAGGGGAATGAAGAGTGAGGCAAAAGCATAAAATCGAGGCCAGTTAGTAATTCCTTTAAGGGTTCTTTTGAAGCGGGGGTAAGTGCCAGCCGCTCGAGACCTGCTAATGCCAAAACAATACCGTGATATTCTCCGTTTCGTAGTTTTTCGATTCGGGTATTTATATTACCTCGGAGCATTTTTGTTTTAATTGTCAGGTCTTCACCATAGGGCAGGTAAGACGCGAGGTGTTTTTTACAATTATGAATTCGCCTCGGTGAGCTAGTTCCTAAATTAAATTCACGAATTTTTTTGTCTTTAAGTAAATTAACGGTGGCGGTAGAAGTGAGTAGAATATCGTGGCCGAATTTCCTTTCAGTGATCGCCGCCAATTGAATATCTTTGGGGCGTTCACTTCCAAGATCTTTATAGGAGTGAACTACCAGGTCTATTTTGCGTTCAAGCAACGCCTGGTCTAATTCCTTGGTAAAGAAATCCTTACCTTCCAATTGCCACAATGGTTTTGAAGTGTCTTGATCGCCTTGAGTTTGAATAATTTCTAATTCAAAAGCATGGCCCGTCAATTGCTCGAGGGCCTCTTTGATTTGGGTTGATTGAGTCCTGGCGAGCAGTGAGCCGCGAGTTCCAATCCTAAATGATTTAGGCAAAGCGTAATTCCTCCCAGCCGAATGGGAAGGTACTGGTGAAGTTATTCGCCCTTCTCTGGACGCATTCTAGGATTTCAGCTCGGGCCTGCATTATTTGGTCCTTCTTCTGATTATCCAATTGTTCGCCCCATTCGAAAATATTTTCGAGAGTGGCAATTCCCACGGCTTTTTCAAGACCAGAAGGTAGCATAGACGGCTTCGCCAAATCAATAAGAAGGCGCTCTGTAGTTGGCCTTGACAGCCAATCTTCTAATCCGGGCCCACTCCAGATACTGGCCTCGCTGCCCAGAGTGTTATAAATAACTGGGAACTTCTGTAATAATTGTGGGTCCTGATAATCCGCTGCCTGGATACCAAACTGATCCGCCAATTGGGCGATTTTCTGAGTATTACGACCGGCGACATAGAGCCTTTTGGGGTCATTTATTCTGATAAAACTTTCTGCCAATTCACCACTTCCGAGAACTAGTACCGGAGAGTTTGGTGTTTTATGTTTAATCATCTGGCGAGCAATACCTGCATAGGTCTGGATTCCCAGATGAGAAAGGTGTTTGGCACGAATTGTTTTGGCATCCCCGAGTAGCTTTTGCAGTAATTTTAAAAGTAGGGGATTGGGGGTTTCACTATGATCGCAAAATTGTTGATAGGCCTTTTTAAACTGTCCCAAGATCTCGTTTTCTCCCAAGAGTTTACTCTGCAGACCACAAATTATTTCCAATAAATGGCGGTATGCTTCTCGGCCTTCAAAATATTCAGGTTCGCTAGCTTGGGAAACCGCTCTAAAACTGACTGTTATACTGCGCTGACAGGTTTTTAAGACAAAACTCTGCCCACCAGTGCGCGATTCTATGGGGCTTTGGGCCTTGTATTGATAAACTTTGAGGTCTTGGATCATGCAGCTATTCTAGTGCTCGGGAATCACTTATTTGTCATCGAATTGTCATCGAAAAATAATTTCTCAAGGGGCCCAAGCTCTGCTAAAAAGAGATCATAAAAGAGAGGAATATGGTCGCGTTAAACATTGCGTTAATACCGTTTAAAAGAGCTTTAAAGGCCATCGACCGGCGAGTCGATGGGGCAGCGAGCTTTTTTGTTAAGCATTTTGGCAAAACCCGCTTTATGGTGGCGATGAGCAAAAAGTGCCAGTACCTCGGTATCGAAGCACTTTGGGAAAAAAGTCCCAAGGCCTTTATCTACTTTTTTCTTTTTTATCTTATCCGAGACACGGTACTTTATATCATCATCCCCATCTATTTTGCCCAGCTGACTACCAGCTAAAGGAAACCAATGGATACTTTTAAAATGCTTTACACCGTCCTAGGAGGTTTAGGCGTCTTTTTCTATGGCATGAAATCGATGTCAGACGCGCTTCAAGCGGTGGCAGGGGATATGATTCGAAATGCCATTAACTCCCTCACTTCAAATCGCTTTTTGGCAGTTGCGGTTGGTATTGTTGTCACAATGGCCGTCCAAAGTTCCTCGATCACAACTGTTATGGTTGTTGGATTCGTCAATGCTGGATTAATGCAATTGACCCAGGCGATTGGGGTCATCTTAGGCGCTAATATAGGGACCACAATTACGGGCTGGATTATTTCGATAAAAATTGGAAAGTATGGGCTACTGCTAATTGGGGTCGGTATTTTTCCTCTGATGTTTGGCAAAAATGACCGCTGGAGAAATATTGGTCGGATCCTTTTTGGAATTGGGATGATCTTTTTTGGACTTCAAATTATGAGTGGTGCTTTTAAGCCACTGCGCTCTGATCCATCGTTTCACAGCTTTCTAGTATATTTCTCAGGCCAAGACTACGGCAGCTACATAGCGTCTATAGGCATGGGCTGTATTTTAACCATGATTATTCAAAGCTCTTCAGCGATGCTGGGAATTACGATGGCGATGGCGACGACTGGGGTGATTGAGTTTCACACCGCGGCGGCGCTAGTTCTAGGGGAAAATATAGGGACTACCATCACCGCTCTATTGGCCTCGGTAGGTGGCAATGTCGCTGCCAAAAGGGCCGCCCGTGCCCATGCTATTTTCAATTGCCTGGGAGTTTTGGTTCTATTTAGTTTCTTCCCCCATTACGTGAAATTTATTGAGTGGCTTATACCAGGTGATTCGAACCTGTTAAATGCCGCCGGCGACAAACCCAATATTGCGGTTCACATAGCAAGTGGGCATACAATTTTTAATGTTGTGGCGACCCTCATTTTCATTCCGCTTCTCAATATACTGGCAAAAGTTGTTATCCGCATAACTCCCGATGCTGCCATAAAAGAAAAAAACAAATTGGTCTTACTAGGAAACCCCCAAGACATTGTACCGGCCACGGCACTAGCTCAGGCGCATGTTGAAGTTCAAAAAATGAAGGAGCTCGTTGATAAAATGTTTCTTCGAACTCGCTCCTATCTGGAAAGTAAAAGTAGCGATGCTAGAGAGCTGGCCAAAATAAAAGATTACGAGCGAATAACAGATAATATTCAAAAAGAAGTCACGGTATTTGTTGGTGCGGTGATGGAAAAAGCGCTTTCCCATCACCAGTCGCACCAGGCCCAAAGCTTAGTGCGGGTTGCCGATGAGCTTGAGAGTGTTGCCGATTATCTCGATAAGCTGGCGACCTATAAAACTCGCTTTGACGAGGCCAATAAGTTAGAGGGAGAGGCCAGAAAAGAGCTCTTTGATCTGATGGATGGAGTCGAAGAATTTTATCACCACACCACCCGAGCACTGATTAATCCTGAAACTCTGGACCCCACAGGGGATACCAAACGTTCGGAGTTTTTACGCATTAAGGCCGAGAAGATTCGAAAAAATCACTTGAACCGTGTAGGTAGTGGTGAATACCCAGCGCTCACTTCTTTAACCTTCAGTGATATGGTGGTGGCGCTGCGTAAAATCCGCAGTCATTGTCATAATATTACGCAAGCGCTCGAGCGAGTCGAAGAGTCCTAAAAGTCTATTGGCATATAGGGCCGGCTCTGGGTATTCTCAATCTTTGTAATTTACTTCTTTCGGGGGAGACACTATGCAGCTTATGTTTAAGGCGTCAGGAATTTTACAGCGTTCACGGGGTTTAACTTTCGATGATGTCCTCTTAATTCCACGGCACTCCGAAATTAGTAGCCGAAGGCATCCAAACCTAAAAACAAAAGTCACAAAAAACTACTGCCTCGATATGCCGATGGTTACCGCCAATATGGACACCATTACAGAAGTTGAAATGGCCTGTACAATGGCGCGTTTAGGTGGGATGGGAATTCTGCACCGTTTTATGGACCTAGAAGCGCAAGTTAAAATGGTTGGTGAAATTCAAAAATTTCAAAAAGAAAAAGGACTTAAAACGCCGGTGGCAGCTTCAATTGGTGTTAAAGAAGATGGCCAGAAAAGAGCGGAGGCCTTGGCCGCTGCTGGAGTAGAGATTTTAACTGTCGATATTGCCCACGGTGATTCAGTTATGATGCTTGATACTCTTGAATGGGTAAAAAATAAATTTCCAAATATTGATGTAATCGCCGGAAACGTTGCGACTCCTGAAGGAGTTAAGCGGATGATCGATCGCGGAGCAGATGCCGTAAAAGTTGGGATCGGACCAGGTAGTATGTGTACTACTCGAATTATCACAGGTCATGGCGTGCCTCAGCTGACTGCTATTGCTCTCTGTGTGGAAGAAGCGCAAAAGCATGGCATTCCAGTGATTGCCGACGGTGGAATAAAAACATCCGGAGATATTGTCAAAGCACTTTGTGCTGGTGCCGCTACCTGCATGGCAGGGTCGCTGGTTTCGGGAACTCTAGAAACTCCCGGCGAGGTAAAAGGCGGTCAAAAAGAATACAGAGGTATGGCCTCTAAATCCGCCCAAGTTTCATGGCGCGGAGAACTTCCCAAAGGAATGGCTGCGGAAGGTGTTCATACACTTATTCCCTGTAAGGGCTCAGTCGAAAACGTTATGGATGAACTGACTGGTGGATTGCGTTCAGGTATGACCTACCTGGGAGTAGATTCAATCGAGGCGATGAGCGAAAGTGCCTTATTTATGGAGCAAAGCCCTTCGGGCATGGCCGAAAGTCGTCCCCATGGCCTAAGAGATTAATGAAAAAATGGATATAGAAAATATGCGAGAGATCGTTCTCTCGTATCCAAAACTTAATGAAAGAATCGAGAGTCGAGAAAACCCAAAGTCCGAAAGGGCCAAGGCGATCAAGAATCTAGATGAAATGCGTGCCGATTTTTCTGAGGCCTATATAAAGACTTTGGAAAAGCTTTTAGATGCCTCTCTTCCCAAATTATATGATGGGATTAATTTCGAAACTCATGGAGTAGACTTCGCACAACTTTGCAAAGATAGCTGTGTTGTGGTGGTTCCTAATCACCAATCTCATGCCGACTACTTGGCAATCAATTATGTAGTCTATAAAAAATTTCGCTTTCCGCTCTATGTTGCTGGTGGAAATAATTTAAATATCTTTCCACTTGGTACCCTCTTTAGGAAATCCGGTTGCTTTTTTATCAGGCGTAGCTTTGCAAATGATGCCACTTACAAATTAACCATGGAAGCCTATCTCTATTACCTTTTGAAAGAGGGAAAACCGGTTGAATTCTTTTTTGAAGGCGGCAGAACCAGAACAGGTAAACTACTTTCTCCGCGATTTGGGCTCTACCATATGCTTCTCAATGCCCACTCTGCTCTGATTAAAGCAGGTGATGAGAGACCCTTAACTTTTGTTCCAGTGAGTATTGCTCATGAATATGTCCCCGAGCAAAAAAGTTTAGTAAAAGAAATGGGAGGCGGGAAGAAAAAGAAAGAGAGCACCGGACAGCTTTTGGGGCTTTTAAAATTATTTGCCTACCAATTTGGCTCCGTTCATATCAATTTAGGAAAACCAATCAATGCTCCGGGCCTCAAAGAGAGAGAAGCTGACCTAAAAGAAGCCACCCATAAAACCGCCTTTAAATGTTTCCGAGAAGTCGGGAATAATATGGTAGTGACACCGACCAGTTTACTGGCCTTAGTACTTTTAGATGAGCCTAGCGGTGCGCTTATTTGGAATGATATCCTTAGCAAGGCCAGAGCGGTAATAGACTATTGTGAAAAATTTGAAGTTCCCTATGTCGATTCTCTCAAGTCACGAAAATTTGAAAAAACTCTTGAGCGAGCTGTTGATATTTTAATTGGGAATAAGAAAATAGATGTCATGGGAAGAGGGACCCAGGGTCATAAGTTCTATACTATTAAAGATGAGTGCCGAGGAGAGTTACTTTATTTTAAAAACTCGATTTTGCATCACTTCCTCATCCCTTCAATTATTAATACCGCCTGGATTAGCCTATTTAATGGCAGTACTCAGAATGTGAATGATCTAAAAAAAATATTCTTAGAGCAAAGAAATCAGCTAAAGCATGAGTTCTACCTTCCGACGGTAAAGCAATTCTTTTATAAAACACTGACAATTGTCTCCGATGGTGTAGGCCGGCGAATTACTAATCTTGATGATTGTATGAAATTAACGCAGCAAGAACTTTATTCTCTTGTTTCAAAAATCGGCGTTTTTTCAAGAGTTCTAAGCTATATAAATGAGGCCTATTATTCTTCCGCTCTGGCGATAAAAGAGCTTAATAATGAGAAGGGGTTTCGTACAGAGAGTCATATAAAAAGGGCGCAAGAAATATTTGATGAAGAGAAAAATATTGGACGAGTGATAAAATATCCGGAAAGCTTTTCTCCTCCTCTTTGCCGTTCAAGTTTAAAATATTTCACTCATAAGAACCTTATTGAAAATGACGGTGGCTCCTTTAAGATTACTAATGAGACTAAATTTGACAAGATTATTATAAAGTATCATAAGGACTTGGAAGACCGACTTAGATTCAACATTAGGGTTCAATAAATGCAAATGGAAACCAAAAGTAAATTCAAAGGCGACCGAGATAAAGTTCAGGCGGCGTTAAGAACAGTTCTGGAATACTTAGGTGAAGACATTGAGAGGGAAGGTCTTAAAGACACCCCTTCTCGAATGATTAAGTCTTGGGACCGGCTTTTTGGCGGTTATCATGAGTCGACGAAAGATATTTTGACTACTTTTGAAGAGGACAATGTGATTCCTCATAATCAGATAATTTTGTTAAAAGATATTGAATTCTTTTCGACTTGCGAACACCACTTCTTGCCATTTTACGGTAAGGCCCATGTCGCCTATATTCCTACTGATAAAGTGGTTGGAATTTCAAAGCTTGCTAGGATTGTCGAAATATTCTCCCGCCGCCTTCAGATTCAAGAGAGGATTGGCAATCAAGTGAGCCAAACTATTATGGAAGAGCTCAATGCAAAGGGAGCTGCTTGTATCGTAGAGGCCAAGCATATGTGTATGACCTGTCGGGGAGTAGAAAAACAAAACTCTGTAATGGTGACTTCCTCATTGAGAGGCGCCTTCCTCAACTTAATTGAAACACGCCAGGAACTTATGACGCTGATAAAAGGTTAAATGATTGAAATTTTTAACAACTAATGCCCCAAATTCGCGCTTACTTTTTTTGAAATTTCCCATAAGCAATCGGCCTAATCCTTGGGACACATTGGTGCAATTTGACCAATTTATCGATCGCCAAAGAAAGCTCGATTGGGCCAATTCTTCAATAATTATGCATTTTTCTAAAAGTAGCACTGACGAGCAATTTAATAGTGATGCCTATCTCTTTGGAAGAGAGGTTGTGGGGCATATGAATAATGAACTTTTAGACGGCTTCGAACTTCAGGATTTTAATAATGGGGCCTCACTTTCTTGCCAGTTGGAACCCAATCAAAAGTGGGAAAAGGTCTGGCAGCTCGAAAAAGAGATCAGAAACTCTCGGCCAGAGCTTGATGCACCCTGGAGATTGGTCTGGAATGGCCAAAAAAAGCAGGAACAGCAATATAAGTTGGGCGCAAGCCTTCATTTTTTTTACAAAAATCGTGGGAAATGATATTTAAACCATGTATATTGGCTAATATTAAACTAATTAAGGAGTGAGTTATTAGAGGACGAGGCGGAAAAAAAGGCAGAGGACCAGCGGGACCTAAAGTAAATGGAGCGATTCGCTGTACCGAGTGCCGTCTTCAAGGGGATGATGGAACAGCTTATGGAGTGGTTTCTTTTGCTGAGGCGCGTAGGATTGCCGACGACCAGGGACTAGACCTAGTAGAAGTTTCACCAAATGCTAAACCTCCGGTAATTAAGCTAATTGATTACGGCCGTTTTAAATACGATCAGCAAAAACGTGCCAATGAACAGAAAAAGAAAACTGCAGCGGTTCAGCTGAAGGAAATTCAATTCAGACCCAATATCGAAGCTGGTGATCTTGGCACAAAGCTCACAAGGGCCACTAAGTTCTTGGAACAAGGTGATAAAATTAAGATGGTGATGCAATTCCGTGGTCGGGAAATGGCCTATCGTGAAGCCGGAATGGAGAAATTCAAAGGCATAATCGAGATGGTAGTCAAACTAGGGGCGATTGTAGAGTCGGCGCCAAAGTCTATGGGGAATCGCTTTATCTGTATTATGGCGCCTGATAAGAAGGTTCTCAACCAAAAGGCCAAGGATCAGAAACGCCTCGAGAAGCTAGAGGCACTAGAAGCAGCCGAGGCTGGCGAGACTTCAGAAGCTACTGCTGGCGTTGAAAACCAAGCGGATTCTTAAGCTTTACAAGAGTGGTCATTCAAGGTAATACTACCCACCTTAAGTCATTAATATTTAGGAGAAACAAATGCCTAAGATGAAAACCCGGCGAGCTGCAGCGAAACGCTTTTCGAAAACCGGAACTGGAAAATTTAGAAGAAGACAAAAAAACCTTCGCCACATTTTGGAGAAAAAATCTCCAAAACGTAAGAGACATGCAGGTATGCCAACATTAGTTCATGCTGCTGATCATCCTCGTATTGCGAAAATGTTACCTTACGCTTAATAATAATCAAAACTGAGTTTTGGGAAGAAAGAACTGTAATGGTCCCCAAGAATCGTGAAAGGAGTTAAATATGGCACGCGTTAGAAGAGGCTTTAAAGCAAGACGCAGAAGAAACAAAATTTTTAAACTGGCCAAAGGTTTTCACTTTGACCGTAGAACTAAATGGCGTCAAACAGTACAGACTGTTGTTCGTGCTCTTCATTATTCTTTTATTGGAAGAAAGCTTCTTAAAAGAGATATGAGAAGATTATGGATTACTAGAATTAATGCCGGAGCTCACACTCTTGGTCTTAGCTATTCTAAACTTATGGGCGACCTTAAGAAGAAAGACGTACAAATCAATCGTAAAATGTTAGCCGATATTGTCGCTCGCGATATGAAAGGTTTTGAAGCGATTGTCGCAGTAGCGAAATAAGTAAAAATTTAGATTTAATATATTAAGAACCCTCTGGAGTTTGCTCTTCAGAGGGTTTTTGCTTTTTAGGCACTTTTTTCTTTTTATCCTTTTTGAACTTGGCCTTTAATTCCGGCAAAGTAATTTTAAAGGAAGTATCCCACCTGGCCATAATATTATAATAAAGAATCGCCCCAATAGCGTAGGCACCATCGATCCATTTTATTTTTTTCCCCTCATCATGGGTGCGAGGGCTATAGCTAATAGGGACTTCATGTATTTTTAGGCCTGTTACCTTGGCCAGTTTTGCTGTGATCTCTGGCTCTACGCTAAAGCCCGAACTTTGAATAATCATTTCTCTTATCAAAGGGCCTCTGAAGCTTTTCAGTCCTGTTTCCATATCAGTTAATTTAGTTCCAGATAATAGATTCGAGAAGACCGTCAGTATTTTATTTCCCAGGGCATGAAGGTCTTTGGTCTCTCTATCTAAGAAGCGTGAACCGTAGACCACCTTGGCCTTCTTTTTAAAAAAGGGAGTGAGGAGTTTTGCATAATCAGCAGGGGAGTACTCGAGATCGGCATCTTGGAAAATAACCACATCCCCTGTTGAGGCCTGAATTCCTTTCTTAAGCGCCTGCCCCTTGCCTATATGGGTTTTACTAAGCTTAACCAGGTATGGCGCCTTATTCTCGTAATTATTGTGCAATATGAGTTTGGTATTATCGCTAGAGCCATCATCGACAACGATTATTTCAAACTCTTTAAATACAGTTATTTTAGAGATGATACTCTCAACTCTACCAAGGCACTTTTCTAGCGTCGCCTCTTCGTTAAACACTGGGACTATAATACTTAATTTCATGCTCTATAAGTTTACCTTAGCTGAGCTTAGAGCGGGGGCTATTTGGAGTAAGTAGGGGATTGAAAGAGTCAGAGATAGAGAAAAATATTCAGGCTAGAAGCAAATCTTCAACAGGATTAATATAGTAGGGGAAGGATACTCTATGAGCAGCGTCAACGAGGCAAGCTTACATTCACAGCAACTAAGACAGCTAGACCAACGCCGTCAAGCCGAATACGATAGCCTCAAAACTAACGCCAAATCTAGGCACGAAAGCCAAAGTAAAATTCATAAAGACCATGTCTCTAATCTGCAGCGGGCCAATACCGAAGACAAGCTTAAAAGTCAGAAGGGTTACGAAACGACCCTTACTAAGACTAATAAGGATACCTACCAGAACATCAAAGACATGAAATCCCGTCAAAATACAAAAATTAAAGAATTGAGAAGTGAATTCTCTAAAGAGCGAAAAGGATTAATTGAAAATTTCAATCGAGAGCTTAAAAATATGAATGAAACTTGGTCTAAAATAGTCCAGGAAAAAGACAATGATATTATAGATGTTGAAAAACGTTATAAATCTAAAATCGATGAAATTAGAAAGCTGAATACTGAAAGAATCGATCAGCTTAATGCTGACTTTACCGAAACTTTAAATACTACAAAAGAAAAACATGGCGAGGCCATGGAACATGCTCAGAAAAAAATAGCATTCGTTTAATTCTACCTATCAAAAACTTTATTTTCTTTTAGAACCTGAACAATTTGTTTGGCAATAAGCTTACTGGCCTTGAGTCGGAAATGACCAAAATTTCCCGCGAAACGATCGGAGAAAAAAGTATCGTAATTTTTATCTGTTAAAGCACCCTCGAAATTAACTTTATTCGCTACGAAGTTAGTAGAGGGAATATTTTCTAATATGGCCCTCAATGGGGTAATGGAAACTCTTGGGTATTGCATTGGATAATGGATAATCCCAGCCTTTGTAATTACCTTTGAAATACTTTGATAATTTTTTATACTCTTTGGGTTTGAAAATAGAAGCTCCGAGGTAAAACGGTAGCCTTTACTTAAAATTAATTTTCCATTTTTGATGCTGTAGTTAAAGAAGCTGGACCATCCCTCTCTGCCGCTAGCAAATTTCTTAAGTTGCATAAAATTGCTCTTGGCCTCTTTTTCCTTCCTCAAAAGAAGTAATATTCTAATATATTCTAATAAGTAGTCAGAATTTTCTGTTCTAAAGGCATGCGAAATATTTCTTCTTAATAGTTTTTCAGCGCTTTCATATTTTTTAGCATTTATAAAATAACCAACCTTTTCTAAAAAAGCATAGCTATCTAGCGCTCCCATATTTAAAAGTAAGGCCGAGTTGAGCCATTTCTCTTTCTTTGTTGAATCTGGCTCAAAAGTATAGAGGTAATAATAGGCCCTAGGAGTCTGGCCGCCACGTTTGGTAAAAGCGAGAACTAATTGGTAAAACTGTGCCCGGTACTCAGCTCCAGGGCTTTCCATATACTTTTGATAAATATTTTGGATAAGGCATTCGGTTGCGACGAGGTTTAGTTGATGAGTTTTTATTAATTCTTGAGAGAGACCAAAGGAGCCTGACTCCCAAGCATTACTTATAGCGGTAAATGTCTTAGAAAAGTCGACACAGGTATTTGGCCCTTCGATAATATTAGTATGGGTATTGATGGCGATAGTTTTGCCATCAGGCGCCCAAAGCTTGAGCTGGGGCAATTCAATTATTTGGGGATGGATGTTCTGGTATTGAAAATTAACTTTTGCTAAATAAAGCAATTTTAACAACTTACTTTTAAGTAAAAAACTTGAAAGGCCCCAGGGGATAGTAATACTTCCTGTCCCAGGTAAACCCCAGACATCATTTATCCCCAACATTGTTATGACTATATGTGGCCGGTACTTTAGCAAGACACTGGGGAGCTCGCTTAAGATAAGATTTGTGTTTGAACCAGGATAACCTTTTTTTATGACTTGAATAAACCTATCAGGGTATTTCTCTTTTAGTAATTGCTCTAGTACTTTTGGATAAGAGTCATGCTGACCGAAGGCGGTCGTCGATTCTCCCAGCGCTAAAATTCTCAATGAATTATTTTTTACAATAGGTTGGGGGACCTGTTTTGAAATTGAGAAAATCTGCAATGCGATCTCAATAAAAAGAAGAATTGAAATGAGACTTGTAAAAAAAAGAGTAGAATTCTTAATTCGATTATTCAAAATGGTGGTCCCAAAGGGACTTGAACCCCTAATTGAGCTTTAGGAAAGCCCTGTTATATCCGGTTTAACTATGGGACCCAACCTTAAGTGAGTAAAAATGATCATACTGGTGCCAATACCCTTTTTCAATTCCTCTTATAAAGTCTTACATTCAGCGTCATAAGCTTTTGTAATTAGAATATAACTAATTTAACTAGCTGAAATAAGATTCATAAATCCGGGAATGCTTTCCTTGTGCGCCATCCCATCCTTTGATATCGATTGTTTAAGTTAAAACCCACAACCACGAACATCCCATTTCAAAGGAGACCATCTTGAAAAAAACATTCATTTTTTTGCTATCCCTCACTATGACCCAAGCAGCTTTCGCATGGGGCTCAAAAAAACCAACGCTTATTCATAAAACCTGTCAGGTAGCGGTAGATACCACCTACACAAATGACGGACTCAATACCATCGTCACTCAGGCGGCCAGCGAATATCTTTCTTCAAAGGGTTACGGTGTAACGACTAAAGAAGACGCAAAAGGTGCTGCTGACGAAACAATGGCATTAAAAGTAGACCTGAGCACAGACCTCTCTAAAAAGAAGGGAAGTTGTAAAGCGATAGTCTCACTGCGAGGAACACTCGACGAAGAAGCATCGGCGATGCAACTTGCCAGTGTAATTAAAAAGAAAGGCAGTCTTAAGAGTGTCGCCAATAAATGTATTAAAGCAATTATAAAGCAAATCAAAGGTATGCCTAAATGTGCCACTTCAATTGAGCCTAAGCCGGCCGATGATAATGATGGTACTGATACTGGAGATAGCGGGGATGTAAATGATGACCAAACTGGTGGGGACCAAGGTCAATCAGACGAAGAAGAAGGAACTGGTGACGAAGAGTAAATCACTTCTTTCTTTAGTTAAAAATAAAGGCCGGGTATATTTTATCCGGCCTTTTTATTATATTCCTGAGGCGAGGAGATTAAGGCCAATTTTTGCCACCAATCTGCCTTCCTGAAAAGTAAAGTTGTTGAGGGAGAGACTTATAAGGACCATCCAATCGACTCCTGTCGCTGAGTTCCTCCGCTTGTTTTAGTCAAGAATTGGTATAATACGCCAAGTATTGAGCTTTATTGATGAAAGGTCGATAATATTTTAGTGAGTCAGCAAAACGAAAGTAATAAACATATTGAAATTAGCCTAGAGATCCTCAAGCGCTTTAAAAAAGAGTTGAAGTTTGATCTCTACGTCCAGCGCTCCCCGGGTTCCTTTACAAAAATATTTAAAACAGGCGACCAATTGGATTGGGAGAGAGTGGTCTCCTACCTTAAGAAAGGTATTTCTTATTTTTATTGTACAGAAGAGGAATACCAAATTTATGCCCAGTATGTGGAAAGGTTAGGCGAGCAATTAAGTAACCCGAATAACAAAATGACTTCCAAAGAAGCGGTAAAGCTACTTAAAGAGTTGGCCCAATACACCATGCATGAAATGTGCATGAAAATGAATGTCACTGAGAGAGCGGTTTCAAATGCCGGCAATGTTATTGCCGGTTGTATCGATAATTTAGGAAAAGACCCCAGCAGTACGATGAAGATTATTCAGTTGATGTCTATGCAGCCTTATATTATGAAACATTCCATAATGGTTAGTTTGTTAAGTGTACTACTGGGCAAAGAAACCGGAATCGAAAGTGATACCAACTTAAAAATTATCGGCATGGGAGGCTTTCTCCATGATGTTGGAGTAGGGCAATTAGATTTTGATCCAGAAGACGAGAGAGTCCTCACTCCAGAGCAGCGAAAGGAAGTTGGAAGGCATCCAGAGCTGGGAAAACAAATGCTCGATGGGGTCAAAAATCTTAGGACCGAGACGTTGCAAATAGTACTACAACACCATGAGCAGCCCAACGGTCATGGCTATCCCAATGGCATGAGAGATGCTGAAATTTATCCCCCCGCTAAAATTGTCGCCATTTGCGATACCTTTGCGGCGATGGTGACTAAGAGAACTTACAGAGACGCATTTTCTCCAGCGGAAGCAATTTCAAGAATGCGAGATAATATTGGTAAATTTGATAAGCGAGTGCTTGAAACTTTTGCGGGTATTGTAATTAGGAATAATACTTAATATTAAGTGAAATCTTTTTTGAAAAACCACTTTAGACGCAGCCAAAAGAGAGTTGAAAGAATTTTAACTCCCGCCTTAACTGTTCCAGAAAATGTACCCGTGATTTTAGAAACTCCAATTCTTTTTTTGTAACTAACGCTTATTTCGCTGCATTTTAAATTTAAGAGTAGCGCTTTGGCCTGCATCTCAACTGTCCAGCCAAAAGTTTGGTCGCGCATTCTTAAAGCTAGTAAGGATTTTGTTCTTATCGCCCGGAAAGGACCAAGATCGCTAAAGCTATTCCCCCCGTAAAGAAATTTAAGAAGACCAGTACTCAACCAATTGCCAAATATCGCCTGGGGAAGAAGAGCACCTACCTCCGCTAGGCCAAGTGTCCTGGAACCAATTACCAATTCGGCGCCACGGTCGATTTCTTTGAGTAAGAGAGTTAACTCTGCTGGGTTATCTGAGTAATCTGCGTCTAGAAATGCAATGACGTTAGGTGAGAGTGTCAGTGCTTCTTCAATTCCACTTAAACAGGCCTTGCCATAGCCTTTTTGCGGCTCTTTTATGACTCTGGCACCTAATTCCGCCGCTACTTGGGCGCTTGAGTCAGTTGATCCATTGTCGACAACGATGACTTGCAGCACTCTTTCCATGGGGATTTCTTTTAGTACCAGGGGCAGCCCCTGGCGTTCATTAAAAGTCGGTATGACAATGACAGTATCTTTTTCCATGGCTTCTTTGACTGCGTTGAATTAAGCTTTAAGTAATGGCTCAGATTCTTTCGCCGGTCAATCTTTATTGGGCCGTGTCAGCAATTTATCTTACAATCATTTCACGAATTTTTTATTCGAGCGGCCCCCACTACAGTGGAGGCATCAGCTATATTGCTTTTGTCCTACTTGGAACAGCAGTTCTCTGGTGGAAAAATTCCAAAAAACCCTTGATGGAGTTTGAACTGCATCCAGCAGTTTTCCTATTTGGACTGGTTGTTTTGCTTTTTGGTGAACCGTTATTTGAAAATGATCATTACCGCTACCTTTGGGAAGGTAAGGTCTTCTTGAGTGGATTAAATCCTTATCTCAATTCTCCTGATTCTCCTCTGTTAGGTGGCCTTGAGTTTTCAATGAAAAGTCGCATAGGCTTTCCCCAGCTCTCTTCTATTTATCCGCCCCTCGCTCTCTCCTGGTTTGGATTAGGAGGGGTTCTTCCTTTTGCTATTGGCCTGCGCCTCTTAATGCTTTTAAACGGTCTCCTTCTTTTTCTATTTTTTAGAAAAATAAAAAGTCGAGTCATTCCTCTTCATCTTCTTTGGTTAGTCCCACTTTTTCAAAAAGAATTTATTCAAGCGGTACATATCGATCTCTTGGCCTTTTCTTTTTTCTTTTATTACCTCATGAACTCAGGACGCAAATTGGCGTCTGTCGGGTTGGTACTGCTTTCCATTTGGACAAAATTTTTAGGAATAGCTGCAATTCCCTTTTTATTTTTCACTCAAGAAAAGAAAATGATACCGCTGATCCTGGCAGTGCCTTTAAGTTTATTGGCGGCCATATACTTTGGTGTTGAAAATCTTGAAAATTTAACAGGCGCTCTGGCCTTTGGGGCCGATTGGGTTTGGAATCCAGGTTTTTACACCCTCTTGACTAGGGCCATTGGTTTTGATTCCGGAAGTGCTAGGCAAATTACCTTTTCAGTCTATGGGTTATTTTTAATAATTTTAGCGCTACTTATTTTGGTTAGACTTAAGCGCCATAAATTTCAATTAAAACCTCAAGAGCTGGACCTTTATTTTTACTTGATCTTTGGAGGACTGATGTTCTTCACACCAGTCTATAACGGTTGGTATTTCATTTGGTTTGCTGTTCCGGCGCTTTTGTTGCGACTAAAAACGGGAGTTCTATACGGAGTTTTTTCGGTTTTCTGTTATCTTAGTTATGGTGCCGCAGATAGCTGGCTACCTTTGGGAGAGTTCCTAACCCATATTTGGTTTCTGCTATCATTTTCAGAACTAATCTCTAAGAAGGGTTATTTTGTCGACGAGCAAGATGCCCCACCTAAAACACAGAATTTAGCGCAGTAGGGATGGTTTAAGTAAACGTCTGTCGCCGCCTCTTCTAAGGTACCACCTAAATTAAATTCTTCGGAGTATGCCAATAGAGTACAGGCCTGAACCTGTGCTTTTTCTTTTCCCTTTTTCTTAACAATCATTCTCTCACTAGCGCACATCTGATCACTTGGAGACTTGCTTAAAATTTCCCAACAGGAAGTGGTTATTTCTGGAACATCTTCATCTTCAATCATTTCGGGAAAAATAACTATTTTTGAATCGTCTAATTGGAGTGAAATTTGGTTGTCTCTAAGTAGTGCACGGTATCCATTTAATGCTGATTCCTTTGTTTCAGCTATCAGCGACCTTCCTGCAATGCTCAAATTAAAACCGTTATCCCAAAGCCATTTGAAGGACTCTAGGGTGCCCCTGAGTGTGCCCTCTCCTCGCTCTTTATCGTGACAAGCTTCTGTATAGTGATCTAGTGAAATTCTTAAGCTTAGCAGCTCTCCGTATTTATTCTGGAGCTCTAAAAGTTTCGAGCTGGACCTTTTTATTACTTTGTAGGCATTTGTCAGGACTAGCACTGGTCGCCCTAGTTCAAGAACAGCGTCTAGGATTTCAAAAATATGAGGATTGAGAAAAGGCTCTCCTCCGGTAAAGGCAATCAGCTTTGGAGGTTCTTTTTGACTAGCAAGCTCAACCAGGTAGGGCCTGACATCATCTAGACTAAGATAGCTTAGGCGGTCATTTTTCGGACTTGATTCAATATAGCAATTGGCACATTCTAAGTTACAAAGTGTTCCTGTATTGAACCAAAGTGTTTGATGGCCAG
>JABGVH010000063.1 GCA_018646195.1 Halobacteriovoraceae bacterium | reverse complement strand
TGGCGATTGGCGGGAAAGGCGTAACTTGAAATTTTTGCGTCGAGGCTATGATTCAATGGACTCAGACCTGGGAAGTTAAACCCTCCCCCAATTCCTGTACCTGGAATTCCGGTACCTGGAGCTCCGTATCCACCATTAAAATTGGCGAAGAAATTATCCGAGGCGTACTTGCCAAAGAACTTGGCAAACTTATTATTGGTACTCTTTCTATAACAGGACTTGAGATCGCTATTAACCGTCTTATCCTTCAAAAGGGTATTCAGGTCACTACAGAACTTGGTATCAAAATTAGTGGTCTTATAAGTAAAACCACCCTCTTTCGCTTCAAGTAACCAATCGGTCTTCTGCCCCGTCGGCACACAAGTCTTCAACTTATCATCACCAGTCATCTTAAAACCAGTAGTGGTCTTAAGCGGCACCATAAAAGGCGCCTGGCCTTTCTGCTGAAACTTATCATAACCACTCTTCTTTGAAGCTTCCTTGTACTCCTTAGAATAGGTGAAGTCGTACCAGGCCTCGACATACTTATTATGCTTGGCGATCTCTTTTTTCGAGACGCTATTATTTTGAACTATCGAAGTAATATTTCCCTGCTCATCCCTATTAACCACTACCGTAAATTCTTTCTCCGTAGTCTGATTAAACTTACCTGGATCCGGCTTCTCACCCGGCAATAACTTATTGCCACTGAAAATATCCATCTCATAAGTAATGACTTCCTGACGACCATCCTTACTCACATTATAACTTTCAATTTCCTTATGGGGCTTAATCTTGCCATCGGGCTGCAAATCAAAAGGCAGGTACCCCATGGCAGTTCCACCAAAGAATCCGCCACCAAGTCCACCGCCATAACCCCCGGTTCCAATACCACCATTACTTATAACTCCCCCGCCTCCCCAAGCTCCAGCACCGTCACTTGGCGCCTCTGGATCAAAAGTAAAAGGATTGGTGAACTTAATACAATCCTTATAATCAACTTTGCCGTAGGCCGAAAAAGAAATGGGAAGGGATAGTAACGTTATTGCCAGCAGGCCAAAGAAGAATTTTTTAAGCATGGTTCACCTTTATAGATAGGAATTGTTGTTTTGCTCTCCTAGGATGATCGGAATCCACCAAATTTTCTTTAAAAACAGCCTCTTGTACTCAACTATCTAAAACACCGCCTCGTGCCATCTCTTTCAACTACTAAAAGACTAGACTATTAAAAATTAAAAAATGAGAAAAATACCATGATCCTTTTACTTCAAGGGCCCCCTGGCTCCGGCAAAACATATATCGGAAAGAGGTTAAGTTCTGAACTTGGAATCTTGCATGTCAGTAAAGACGACCTCAAAGAAACTTTTTTCGATGCCCTCGGAAATGAAGAGGCGGAGACTTCAAAAAAACTTGGAATGCTTTCAAATAAATTGCTTTTTAAGCTTATAGAAAAAGTTCCAGGTAATAATTCTCATATCATAATTGAAAGTAACTTTGATCCAGAGCTAGGGAAAGTCGAGTTGATAAACGCTCTAGGAGACAAAGAGATTACAATTGTCGAAATTTTTCTAACTGCTTCTAACGAAGTATTGAAAAAAAGATTTAAAGAACGATGGGAATCAGGAGAACGTCATCGAGGACATGTAGACGATAAAAGGTATGCCGACTTAGAAGAATACTTATCGACAAAACCCAGACCTCTATCCTTCGCCAAAGAAATTATTGAAGTAGATACTGAAGACAAGAAAGAAATAATTTACCAAAAAGTATTAAAAGAAGTAAAAAACTACTTACCCTAAATCAAAAACTATGAATATTAATGGAATTAACCATATTACCTTTTCAGTATCAAACCTAGAGCGAAGCTTTAAGTTCTACCAAGACATCCTTGGCCTTACACCTAAACTTAAGTGGGACAAAGGAGCATATTTTCTAACTGGAAAATTATGGCTTTGTTTATCACTCGACGACAAGACTCGAGTGAAAGCTCTAGAAGAATACTCGCATATAGCTTTTGACGTCTCCAAAGAGAACTTTCTCGATATATCAAATCACATCATTAACTCTAAAGTCGAAATATTCAAACAAAATGAATCAGAGGGAGATTCCCTTTATTTTTTAGATCCTGATGGCCATAAACTAGAAATCCATTGCGGAACTCTTGACGATCGAATTAATAGCTACAAAAAACTGAACGAAACTAACTATGAATTCTTTGACTAAATTATCTACAGGCATGAAGTACTGCCTTTTCCTATTCATGGTCTTGACCTCGCTAAAACTTTATTCAGCAGAGAGTCCCGACGAAGTAAAAATTTATTATCATCTTCATCAGGCGACGAGGTGGGCCGAACTACACCACTCCAAGAAGTTTCTTTTTTCGAAGCAAGAAATGGAAAAGCACCTTGGAAAATTAAAGTACTCCGAAATTAAACTCATCAAATCAAAGTTTTACAGCGAGTACCTCCATCTAACTAAACTCTCGCGAAACTTAGAAAATAGTTCCCATCCAGAAATAGAAAAATTCAGAGAAAAAATCCACACAAAAGCTGAAAAATTAAAAATTCAGCACCCTCAAAACTGGCAAAGCGAATTTATTTTAGTTCAATAACCTAAAAATGGTCGGAACGACGGGGGTTCCGTAACTATCAGTTATTATACACTTAATTTAGGTGAGGGAAGCGAAAAGAAGCGTAGCTATTTTATTCCTGCACTCGCCATCTATTCTACTAACTCTAATCTGCTGAAAAACCACCTGTTGTCTTTTTCATCCTTTGAAAATGCACAAAAAGCAAAATCTAGACTATAACTAAAAGTATTAGTTCTAAATTCCACAAATTGACTTTTTTTTCCTTTATATTCATCAGATCTGTCAGAGAAGTCTGCTTCATTTAAGTTTATGCATTGAGAAATTTGCTTCCAGACAGATTTGAATAATTGTTCCGGCGAAATATTATGACGAATTAATTCACCGCGTGTGATAAGAACCTTCTCGCCATCCTTGATTACATAATGGCCCTTTCCAAATTTTGCTATTCCAGTCTCTACTTCGAAAATAGAAGGAATTTCAAAGTAGTCATCCCAGTTTTTATTTTGAATTGCCTTAAAAATACCTTTCGGAACAAATTTTCGAAGACACTTTGGGTTGTTAGACTCTATACAATCCTTAAACATACTAAAGAAAATATTAAAATTCGGGTGATTTTTTATGTACTTCTGGAATTGAATTTTTCCAGACCACACGAAAAAAGGAGAAAGGGATTTTATTTCTTGAAAATTAAAATAAAGATCCTCGTTATTGTAGCTCGTTTTAAATATGTCACCCTTTCTTGATTCAATGAAAAAAATTGGCTCTTTGTCATTATAAGAAGAATCTTTAAGGCAATTTATCCCACAGTACCCGTGCGCTTCTTTGCTGGGAACAGAGCCTAGTCTTCTGCAGTATTCGTGAGGTTGGATTTTATCGTGAGGAGTATATACACTCTGGAGGTAATATCTTCCCATTTTTCTTTTGTGGCCCTCTTGAAAGGATGTTTTACATACTTGCTTTTTTCCTTTCCAGAGTCCTTCGGCGTTGATTTGATAGAGCGGCTTTCCTTTCAATTCTCTATTTGCATAGAAAAAGATAGGATTTCCTTTTGGAATCTCATTTACATTCAGGAAGATGGCTGAATACTTACCACTAACAGGAGCACTGCCTCCTCCCCAACGATACATTAATTGCTCTTCCCAATTAAAATTCATATGAGGAAAATCTGAACCGTAAGGAAAGCTAGGTTCTGTGGCAAAGGCAGGGGAGAAAATTAATACTAGTAAAATGAATAGTTTCATCCCCATATTCTAACCCAGCCTTGAGAAGGGGCATAGCGAGAGAGAGAATGGCCTAGTAAAGCTAGCGGTAAAACTCTCTTAACTATTTGCCTTTATTTTGTGGGCGGTGGGTCATTGGAGTAGAATGGGGGGATGAAAAATATCACACTTGGAATTATTCTTCTTATCTTTAATGGTTGTGCTTCGAAAAATGTAGATAGAGGTAATAAATCAAAGGCTTCTGTTAAAATACCTATCGTTGAAAAAGTTGTAAAAAAAGCTAGAGATCCAATGCCTAAAAATATCAAAACCCAGGCAAACGCAGTGGAGCCTAAAAATACTGTAGCGACCTCAGAAGAACCTATATCTTTTAATCGGTATCAAAATATCGGTACTCTCGGCAGCCTCTTTGATTATTACGACCACGATGTGTCTTTCAAGGGTTTTAATGGCATTGTTGAAGTTGAGGGCGGGGATATTCCAACTGATCCTCCGAATTCCGATAAACCATGGGATGGTAAAGTTGAGCACCCTGGATGCGAGGTTTATTATTATAGAGAAATTAAAATCGTTGAATGTGGAAACAAGGCGGTTGTTTCTTTTGGATCACATAGTATCACCTATAATCCTCAATACAAAAAAGAGACAGAATTCGAGTTTTCTACTATTTTAAAGGTACAAAGTATCGAGACATATCTATTTAAATACCGAAATATTTGTAGCTACGGATTTCTTTTCATTCAAAAAGCTGATGGCCAATGGGTTGTTAGACAATACAACCAGCCGGCGGAAGAAGTTGAGTGTGAGCGATATGGAGGTCCTAGTAAAACGCCAAGATTCACGCTTAATTGATCATTGAAATGGCATTTTTTCTTCCTATTTAACAGTCCAAACGACGGACTCTCCCCAACCATCTGTAATAATTAATTTAATTTTTGGAAGGAAGCTTACGGGAACTTTTCAAATTGTTAGCGAATAAACTTAGAAACTTTTAGGAAAACCAATTTGTCGTCGACAAATTCGGGCCAGAATTCGACTACTTCGTTGTAAGTGCGAGTGGCCTTTTTGAATTGGTAAATGAAGCGGTAGGATAAAAGGTCTTGGCGATGGAAGCTGGGGTTTCCTAGGATCTTCTTTAGTTCGAGGTAGCTCATTCCAAGGCGTAGCCCGGATTTATATTTGGCCTTTTTGTTAAGCCGAACCGAAGAGGCGCAGCCGGAGGGGGCCTCGGTGTACTTTGAGATTCCCAGGGAAGCGACTAGGACTTGTTCCCGGTACTCCCCTTTTGTAGGGGCCAGTAACTGCAAAATGGTGCCGTCACGGCCACGGTAACAGCTTTCTCTGAAGCTGGTATTGTCTTTAATTACAAAGCGCAGAGGTGTCCTGCCGAGCAATCGGTGCAATTGATTGAAGGTGGTGGACTCTAGTTCAATTCCCAGGATGGTTAGGGAGGCATCTGGGATTTTCTTGTAGTGGGTTTTGTTCTGGATCTTTCCCAGGCGGTCTTTTGTAGTATCTTTAGAAAATGCAGTCGGTGCTAGACAGAGCCAGGTGAAAAGTAATAAAAATATGGGACCTTTTTTCATAGATGTTTCGTCTTGAGGACATAACTAATATAGCAGTGATAAAGGGTGGATGCAATCCGCATGGCGCATTGCATAATTTTTTGATTTCTATTATATTCGGGGTGACTCAATCAGGAGTCCCTCAAAAAATGGAAAGTGCCTATGACCCAAACCTTATCTTCGGAATCTCTTGGCTATTTAGAGCGGCAAGAGCAAGCCTTAGGTGAACTCATTCAGTGTATCCGTGAAACTCCCCGAGAAAGCAGGGGGGACTTGCATCACATCGCCCAGAACATCGCCCAACTTAAGGAAGAGATTAAGGTTGGTAAGGAAGATGACCTGGCAGGATTATTTTATCAATTAAACATTCAGCACACTCTCGCTAAACGCTTTTCAGAAGAAGTCGCCTACCCCGATTGTAGCTCGCCTTATTTTGGACATATGCGCTTAAAGGAAAATGACAAGACCCGCGATATATTTCTAGGGCATGTCTCATTTATTCCCAAGGGTAAAAATGTCCGCATAGTCGACTGGAAAAGCGCTCCTATTTCCCGCATTTTTTATCAGTATGCGGAGGGAGAAGATTACGAACTTGAACTACCCGGAAAAGACATCGAAGGGGACGTGGTCGAGCTTAGTATCTTAACTATTAGTCATGAAAAACTGACCCGCGTCGATCGCGCCGGGCAGTCTTTTGTTAAGGGAGAAAATGGATGGGAGTGTTTAGAAGAAATAGATTTACGCTTAGAGGGCGGAGAGGGCTCAGCAACAAGAGAACTTACTCTAGGAACCGGAAGGACCAATCACAAGGGGCCCGACGTTATAGGACTTTTAGATCAAGAGCAATACGGCTTATTAAATCGCAGCGCCTCAGAGCCGTTGCTTATTATCGGTGGCGCCGGAAGTGGCAAGACCACCGTCGCGCTTCACAGAATCGCCTCACTTTGTGGAAAAAGAAAAATTTATCCCAACCAGGTACTTGTTATTGTCCCCCACAAAGGACTGATTCGACTCTCCCGGCAGCTGCTTTCCCAAATTGGATTGCAAAAGGTCAAGGTCCGCACCGGTCCGGAATGGATCGAGGACCAAACCCGCCGACTTATTGAGGGCATCCCAAGGCGTATTAGTATGACCACTCCCCTGGGAGTGACTATTTTAAAACGCCATCTCTCTCTGGTTAAGGTCTTTGATTCTTACCTGGAGCGGAGAGAGCGAGAGCTAACTGAAAATCTTCGTAAGATTTCAGTTGAGGGACAGGACCTCGGTCAGAATTTTATTAAGTTGGGGCACCTGCCTCAATTAGAGCGGCTTAAAAGAATTGCTCGAGATGTGGAGTTAACTCCGCTGCAGAAGATTTCTTTTAAGGACGAAACCGAGCGGCTCTACGATGTGCTGGGTGACTTACACAATATTTTTTCAAGCAAGGACCTCTTGCTGGAAATCTTAAAGCATAGTGAGGGGCATATTACTGAGCATATGGTGCAATCAACTATTATGCACACCGCTCAGCAATTGCGTATGAGTGACGATGACGGGGGGGTCAGTACTACTCTCGATGGTCGCAGCGCCGATGAGGGAACTCCCTTTGAAGCGCGAGGAACTGTCGACGAGGAAGACTTCGCCCTGCTACTCTATCTTCTTAAAAGGAAGACCGGAGAAATCGCCACCACTCGCGGCAGTATTAAACGCTACCATCATCTAGTATTAGATGAAGCGCAAGAGCTAGCGCCTTTTGAATTGATGGCCTTCGCTGGAGCGATTCATCCCAATGGCAACGCCACTGTCGCCGGTGACTCCGCTCAACAAGTGGACGCTTCTATCTCATTTGCCGGTTGGGGAAATGTCTTAAAATACTTAAACCTAGAGGATGTCTCTGCCAATGAGCTGACGGTTTCC
>JABGVH010000183.1 GCA_018646195.1 Halobacteriovoraceae bacterium | reverse complement strand
GGTTCAGATGGAATTTAACTTCAGAGGTAATTATTTTAATGGGGAATTTAAGCTCCCGACTACCACCGGTCCCGATGCTGTCGACGAAATAATTGCAAGAGAATGTCCCGCCGATACCCAAACAATTCTCTACCATCTTCCTGTCGACAATCGGCATATCGAATCAATTATAGAGTCGGCCTCCAGTGGTTACCATTTTTGGCGTAAGCTCTCATTGGATGAACGAAAGAACTACCTTAGGAAATACCAGGAACAAGTGCTGGCACGAAAGGATGAATTCGCCAGCGCCATTGCACTTGAAACAGGCAAGCCGCTTTGGGAGGCTGCCGGAGAAACCAATGCTATTATTGATAAAGTCACCGTCACATTGGATTACGGACTGCCTCGAATTAAAGATCAAGTGATCGAAGAGATCAAGCCAGGATTTAAAGGACACCTCTATTACAAGCCGATTGGACCGACACTGATCATAGGTCCCTTTAACTTTCCATGCCATCTCGCCAATACCCAAATAGTAAATGCCCTGCTCAGTGGAAACAGCATCATTTTTAAGCCATCAGAGAAAACAGCATACTCGGCGCAACTTCTTATTGAATGCTTCCACCAGGCCGGTTTTCCAAAAGGTGTCATCAATTTAGCTCAAGGTGGTGGGGATATGGCCTCTCGTATCCTTAGAGAAAAAAGTATTAAAAGTATTTTCTTCACCGGCTCAGCTGAGATCGGAAAAAATATTCTCACTTATACTCATACCGATCTTACTAAAATTGTTTCGCTTGAGCTTGGTGGTAAAAATTCTACTATTATTCACAAAGATGCCAATTTAGATCACGCTCTACCTGAATTAATCAAATCTTGTTTTCTAACTACCGGACAGCGCTGCACTTCTACCTCATTAGTAATTATGCACCAGGATTTAATACAAGATTTTATTGCAAGATTTCACGAGCTCGCCAAAAAAATAATTATCGATCACCCCATTGATTTTGAAAAAGAACCCTTCATGGGACCATTAGTTGATCAGAAAGGAGTTGATAATTACCTCAATTTTATGGGCATGGCGAAGCGTGAAGGAATAATTGAAATTATGCGTGGCAAGCTTCTCAATCGAAAACGCAAGGGCTACTTTGTTTCACCTTCAATACATCTCTGTGAAGAATTTGATCCTCGTTCCCATTTCTTGGCCAGTGAAGTTTTTGGCCCCAACTGTACCTTTATCCCCTATCAAGAAATTGAGCAGGCAATAGAAATTGCCAATACTACCGACTATGGCCTAGCCGCCAGTATTTTTACTAAAGATCAAAAATTATTTGAATTATGCCTTAGGGATTTAGAAGCGGGACTTGTTAATTGGAATACTTCTACTTGTGGCGCCAGCTCCCGCTTACCATTTGGCGGCGTTAAAAATTCTGGTAACTTCCGGCCGGCCTCTATCGCAACAATTGATTCCTGTGTTTATCAAAAAGCCGGACTTCAAGGGGCAGCGGATAGTGTCTCTGAATTGAGTTCGATTAAGGGACTAGATCTTTAGTACTGCTTCTTATTGACCAGAATTCCAAATTGTGACGATTTATTGAGGTCATCTTTCATATTCTTTTCTTGTTCTATATCAACGGCGGCATTTTCGTTATACAGAGTGATCACTTCTTTGCTCTTTAGTTTGGAGTAAGATTCTTCAAATTTTTTCTTCTCGTGAATTATAAAAAGTGAGATTTCTTTAGGAGTGTCATCATCTTCTATATCCATTCCAAAATCGACCCCTAAAAAGGCCGAAAGCAATTGGTTCACCAGCACGCCGGCACGGATTGAACTGTCTTCATTTTTAGATTTTTTGGCAGAACTTTTGATCTCGGATTCTTGCGGACTATCTGAAGAACTTCCAATTTCTTCAGAAACAATTCCATCTATCTCTTCGATATTTGAACCAGGTCTTTTGAAAGGTAGGATTTTGGCGCCGCTAGCTGACGACACTTTATTGGCCTTGTATTCCACCAACTCAGTTAAGGGAACACGGTGATTACCTTCCGACGTGGTGGTCAGCTGGCTAATCTCCTCCGGGGTCAAAATACGCAGGAGGTTCATGATTAATTGCGGATCTGCCGCCATAGAATACCTCATCTCTATTATCGGTTATTCCAGTCGTTACTTGAGTAATTTTATAAGGAATTCGTTTATTTTGATCTAATTACAGTCACTTAGGGCAATTTTCTAATAATATCGCAATTTTAGCTAGACAATTATGGCCAATATTCTTATAAATTGGAGTCGAATCAATATGTTGGGGTGTAGCTCAGTTGGTTAGAGCAACGGACTGTTAATCCGTGTGTCGAGAGTTCGAGTCTCTCCTCCCCAGCCATTTTTACTATTTATGACATCATTATTTTCCACCACAAATTACTCAAAAATTAAGAACAAAATAGAGAGCGCCTTCGAACGTTTTCGCCAGCAATTATCTTCAGAGTTTCCAGAGTGGTCAGAGGAAGATGCCCTATTGTCTAATTTGGAAGAATTTTTGAGTTCGAAAGAAATGAAAGAATTCAGTCCTTTGAAACTGCATTGGTTGAAAATTTTAGATGACCTGCTTTTTCTCTACGACGTCCACGAAGCCTACGAAGAGGCCCGTGACGAGAAATTAGTGGCCGAAGTTAAAGATATTGAAAACGAAATCTTTGAATTTTGGAACAATAGCGAATTTACTCAGCAGTATAAAGAATTTCTAGATAGTGGCAATTTTAAGGCCTCAGTAAAACTACTGCCTCTTATCGAGCAACAGGCCTATACTTTTTTTCACTTACATATTAGTAAGAAAGATTTTTCCTTCGACGAACCACTGATCTATACTGCTGTTCCTGAGATTGGAGATAATCCCACCTCTCTTTATATAGGCTTTCCCTCGCAAAGGGTGCTCTTACCTGAGAATAGTAATGAAGATCTCTTTCCCTGCATCGCTATTAGAGGGCGCTCGTCTGGAAATTTAATTCTTGGCAATAAAGATGAATGCTCGATAGAAATTTTTCCCAATTCATTTAACCAATCTGGAATAGACCTCAAACTGACGGCCATGGAAGAGAGCGTCGATCGGGAACGAATAAAAAATGCCCTCGCCATTTTAAAAGAACTGTCTCCCGACTGTTTTGCCGCTCTTCAAAATTTTACCCATACCCTGATTCCAGTTAACGAACCGGGCATTGTCAGCTATTCAGTCCAAAGCCTTCCAGGCTTTTCATGTGTTAATTTATTTGAAAGAGATTTTGTCGATTTAGTCGACGACCTGATTCATGAAAATGGTCACCATTTAATGAATCACCTCTTAACAGAAAAAGAGTTGATAGTTGAAGATGCTGAAAAAATCTTCCATAGCCCCTGGAGAAATGCCCCTCGACCTATTCGCGGTATTTATCATGGCACACTTACTTTCTTCTGGGCGCTTAAATTATTTAAAGACCTCTCTGAGTACCTACTCGAAAATCCAAATCAACAGCATTTCTCAAAAGAACAGTCTGAGAAAATTCACTTCCGGGCGCTAGAAGAGTGGGAAATGATCAAGTACTGTCAGGAAGATTTAAATTGGGCCCACCAACAAAAGAAAGTCACAGATGCTGGCAAAGAAGTAGCTGAGCAATTCTATCAAGAGCTTGAGGCCTTTACCCCAGTACTTAAAAAGCTTGAAGCCCACTTAACACCTGACTACCTCGATAAAATTAATCAGCTAAAAACAAGACTGGCCGAGAAAAGATCAGAATTTAATTCGACCCGAATCTAGCCTTCTTCTATAATAACTCTATGGCAATACATCTTTTAATTAAAGAGAGCGAAGCAGAGGCAAGTGTAAAACTAAGCACCAGTAAAATTGTTGTCGGTCGCTCTAGCAAATCACATATAAAAATAAATGACGAGATGGCCTCTGGTCAACACTTAGAAATTTTTCTCAATGAAAAAGGCCTGGCAACTTTCCTCGATCTCGAATCCACCAATGGAACCTTTTGTAATGGCATTCAACTACAATCGGCCAATATACATATCTGTGACGAAGTCACTATCGGTGAAGTCACCATTAAATTGGATAAGTCTAAAATGAGTCCCGCCGAAAAGGCCATGCACACCAAATCTGGCGGTAAAACTCAGATGACTTTTGTTAAGTTACAAAATACTTCTACCCACTCTAAAGTTCGCAAAAGTAAAGAGGCGATGGACGATGCCAGGAGCAATTTAGCCGAGGAAGTGGGAGAACCCACCGGTTCACTCTCTCGCGGAGAAGAAGCGGCAGAGCGTGCCAAAAGAAAAGCAGCGAAAGGTAACCCCGAAGCTCCAGGCAATGAGCAAACCTTTGACCTCGACCCTTCTTCTGGTGAAACCCAAATGATAAAAATTGAAAAAGGTGCAGAAGGTGTTAAGAAAACCCTCTATTCCAATAAGAAGAAAAAGAAAGCAAAAGCAAATGTAGAAGAAGAAAAGAAACCCGGACTCTTAGGAAAAATTTTCGGTAAAAAGAAAAAGTAAATCAAGCTAGGCTTATTTTTTAGGCACCCACTCAATTTCAGTATTTCCATTTTGATGATTAAAATAACGAGCGGCTATAAAAAAATAGTCTGATAAGCGATTTAAAAATTGAATTCCATTTTCGACATTACCACCATGGGAAATAAGCTTTCTCTCAACACGCCGGCAGATAGTACGGCAAACATGGAAATTGGAAGAAATTAGAGTTCCACCAGGAAGAATGAAGTTTTTGAGATTGGGAATTTCAGCATCCATCCGGTCAATGTCTAATTCCATCTTATCTATTAAATTTTTTGCAATTTGCGGTAGTTTAAATTCTTGCCGCTTGTCATCTTCACAGGCCAAGTTAGAGCCCAGGTCAAAGAGCGCGCTTTGAACATCTAAAAGAGTTTCAAGCTCGGTAGTATATCCTCCCTTATCTTTTAAAAGAGAGGTTACAATTCCAATGAAAGAATTCAACTCATCGACATCTCCGTAGAGATCAATCTGCGCTGAACCTTTTGAAACTCGGGTACCCCCGACAAGACTTGTTTCACCGCCGTCGCCACCCTTAGTATATATTTTTGATTTTTCCACCATAGCTAGCTCACTATTACATATTGCGGCGGTACTTTCCGCCCACTTCATAGAGGATTGAAGAAATTTCGCCGAGACTGCAATAACGAACAGTGCTCAACAGCTCTTCAAAGATATTGTCCCCGGCCAAGGCCTTCTCTCGCAATTTAGAGAGGGCCGCTTTTGATTCTTTCGAATTTCTTTTTTTAAAGCTATTGAGGCGATTGATTTGATCATTTTTTTCGTCGTCACTGCATCGCGAGAGTTCAATCTCTTGATTCAATTGTTCTGAAATATTATCAGCGATATAAGTATTGACGCCTATAATTGGAAATTCGCCACTGTCTTTAAGGCGTTCGTAATAGAGGGACTCATCTTGAATTTTAGAGCGCTGATACATACTCTCCATTGCACCTAGGACACCGCCCTTATCACTAATCGCCTCGAATTCTTTAAGTACCTGCTCTTCAACAATTTCTGCTAACTCTTCGACGATATAAGAACCTTGAAGAGGATTATCTGTTTTATTGAGACCAAATTCGCGATTAATAATCATTTGAATCGCCATCGCCCTACGGACCGACTCTTCGGTAGGTGTTGTGATAGCCTCATCATAGGCATTGGTATGCAGTGAATTGCAATTATCACTTAGCGCTAAGAAGGCCTGAAGCGTCGTTCGAATATCATTAAAATCAATTTCCTGAGCGTGAAGGCTACGACCACTAGTCTGTACATGGTATTTAAATTTTTGTGACTTAGTATTGGCGCCGTATTTATCTCTTAAAGTAACCGCCCAAATTTTTCTGGCGACTCGACCCATCACTGAATACTCAGGGTCTAGTCCATTTGAGAAAAAGAAAGATAAGTTAGGGCAGAAATCATCAATATCCATGCCACGGCTAAGGTAATACTCAATAAAAGTGAAACCATTTGAAAGCGTGAAGGCCATTTGTGTGATCGGATTGGCCCCCGCTTCGGCGATATGATATCCGGAGACCGAAACAGTGTAATAATTCTTAATCGCCTGCTTGCAAAAGTATTCCTGCACGTCGCCCATCATCTTAAGAGCAAACTCGAGAGAAAAAATACAAGTATTTTGGGCCTGGTCTTCTTTTAAAATATCGGCCTGAACGGTTCCTCTCACTTGGCGCATAATCTCAATACACTTAGCGGCGTTATCGCGGTCACCTGCTTTTAATTTTTGATTGATAGCGGTGTTCATAAACATCGCCAATATAATTGGCGCCGGCCCATTAATAGTCATTGAAACCGAAGTGTAAGGATTGACCAAATCAAAGCCATCGTAAAGAGCTTCCATATCATCGAGGGTGGCGATTGAAACTCCCGCCTCTCCTATTTTTCCAAAAATATCAGGGCGCTTATCAGGATCATCTCCATAAAGAGTCACTGAATCAAAGGCGGTACTTAATCTCTTGGCCTGATCATTTGCGCTTAAGTAATGAAAACGCTGGTTCGTTCGCTGAGGTCCACCCTCACCGGCAAACATTCGCTTTGGATCTTCGTCGGCCCGTTTAAAAGGAAAGATTCCCGAGGCGTAAGGAAAATGCCCTGGCAAATTCTGAGTCCTTAAGTAACGCAATTTTTCAACCATCGAAGTAAAGTTTGGAACCCCTACAATTGAAATTTTATTCTGAGAAAGCGAAAGGTACTGAGTAGGAACTTTATATTCTTTACCACGGACCTGATAAGAATGAGTGCCGGTTTTATACTCAGCGATAATTTCGTCTAGCTTATTTAATTCTGCAACCGCTCCGTTCAGCTCCCCTTCCAAATTCTTTTTTAAGTTTTCTAGCTCGGGGTTTTTTGAAAGTAAATTTTCAGCGACAGTCAGCGCTTCATACTCTTTGATCTTTTCAATTTCATTATCTGTTTTCCGATTATACTGACGGCAAGTGCCGGCGATATCCCGCAAATAAAGGACCCGCTCAGGCGCAATTAATCGATTTTTAACACTGGGATTTTTTTCGCAGAGAAGGTCACTTAAGAGCTTATTATCAAATTTAAAAATAGTGGCAAGATCATGGAAAAGAGAATTCACACCTGGGTCATTAAACTGGGAGGCCATGGTTCCATAAATAGGAAGCTCGCTGTCCTCTGGACTACCAGGATGACCAGCAAATAATTCTTTATTGCGACGGTATTGCTTGCGCACATCGCGAAGAGCATCCTCACTGCGGGCCTTTTCAAATTTATTAATTATTATAAAATCTGCCTGCTCAAGCATTTCAATTTTTTCTAATTGTGTGGCGGCTCCATACTCGGGAGTCATAACATAGATACATTTATCAGCGACTCGAGTGATTTCATCCGAAGCCTGACCAATACCCGAAGTCTCAACAATAATTAAATCAAAACTCTGGGCCTTTAAAAAAGATACTACCTTTTCAATTTGCGGAGAGAGTTCAGTTTTTGATTCTCGAGTTGCAAGAGATCGAATAAAGAATTGATCATAACTAGCGCTACCTAAACGAATACGGTCCCCAAGAAGTGCCCCTTGAGTTTTTTTACGAGTAGGATCTACACTTATCAAGGCAATCTTTTGCTCGCCATAATAACGATGGAAACGAAGCAATAATTCATCTATCAGCGATGACTTGCCTGCGCCACCAGTTCCAGTAATCCCTAGAACTGGAGTGCTTCCCGATTGCTTCTCTAAGGCACTACTGCCAGTGTCTTCAATTTGAGTAATGACTTTAGAAAGTTCTCGAAAATTCATTTTATTAGGTTTTAATTTTTTAAAATCAAAACCCTCGAGAGTCGAGTACTGACTTTTTGAAATCATATCGTCGATGATTCCCTCAAGTCCCAATTTCATGCCATCTTCTGGTGAGTAAATGCGAGTGATGCCAAGCTTATGAAGTGCGGCTATTTCTTTGGGAGTAATCACTCCACCGCCACCACCGAACATCCGGACATTTTGAGCTCCGGCTTCGTCGAGTAGTTTTCTTATATACGCGAAATATTCGTTATGGCCGCCCTGGTAGGAAGAAAGCGCCACTGCATGGGCATCTTCGTGGATAACGGCATCCACCACTTCTTTAGCTGATCGATTATGTCCGAGATGAATCACCTCGACCCCCTTGCTCTGGAGCAAGCGGCGCATAATATTAATGGAGACGTCGTGGCCGTCAAATAGACTGGCGGCGGTGACAAATCGAAGTCGAGTCATAGCGTGCTTTGTGTTTTACAACCGCTTGAAATATAGCTTATAAATCCCCCCTGTGCAAAAATACAAAAAGGGCTTTCGGAGCCTCAGCTATGCTGATAAAATGAGTGTCTATGACAGCTGAAAGAGATGATGAACAAGAAATTATTGTAGAGAACCCGTATCATGCGGCGCGCCT
>JABGVH010000253.1 GCA_018646195.1 Halobacteriovoraceae bacterium | reverse complement strand
TATAAGTTGCCAGGTGGTGAGCCTTTTATTGTACCGGCCGGTGCAAAGACTATTACAGAGCAAATTTCCGCCTATGAAGGCGCGGTTGCTGAATGGGCCTCGCGCAGAGTTAAGGGGAGAGTTGATGAAATTGAAGATGAGATCAATGAAATAGCACGGAGTAATATTCCAGAGAAAGAGAAAGCTAGAAAACTAGATGCCTTGATTGGTGAAATGAAAAAATTGAAGGATAGCGGTTTAAGTGATCGCATTGCCGAAAAACAACGAGAAGTTCGGAAGTTTATAGATCGCTATCGTGAAGATAAGGACAAGGTCATTTCTGAGTTACCTATTGGTGATGAGAAAAAAAATGGTACCCAAGGGGGCAGTGAGGCCAAGGAGCGCAAAGTTGCTGGAAATGTGGCGGGTAACAATTCGCAAGCAAAAAGAGGCAGCTCAGTAAGACCCGGAAGTAATTTTAGATCGAATTTTGGTTTTTCACCGCCAATAGATAATAGTGTGAATGTTTCATCAGGTGACCAGGCGGTAGCGAGTACTCAGAAGACTCAGGGGGCGGTACTAGGGCGCTTTATTCCTAGGGAAGAGTTTGGGGACGAGAAGACCCGTCAAGAGCTTATGGTTAGGTATGGCGAGCTACCTATTGCAGTGATAGATGATAAGGTCTCAAAATTTGATATATTTTCACTACAGCTTGAAAATGGTGTTCCAACTTATGTGAAGAAGGGGAGTATGAGCTTTGAGGAGGCCGAAAAGAATGGGTATTTTTTAACTAAGGATATCCGTGCAGTACTTGAAGGATACAAGGAAGAGAAGGCAGGAAAAGGGCTGGAATCAATTTTAAATTATATGCCCGATAAGTCATCACTCGCAAAAAAAATAAGTGTATTGAGAAAAATTCAAGAATTTGCAGACGCTAAAGAAGAGATGAGTGGTGTTCGAGTTGCCAAGACGACTTTAGAGAACCTTCATCGTTTATTAGACAATGCAATCCAAAATTAGAAATTTCTGTAACTATTTAATCCAATTGAAGAGAGTATCCACTAAAGGGATATAAGTCTGCCTTTCGTAGTTGAATGGTTCGGGGGAGCCTATTTTTTTGAATAGGGTAGGGACAAACTTGTTTTGGAGTTCTCGCGCGCCGGTGGTGTTGTAGCTGTGGTTGAAGATGCCAAAGGGAGTGGCCCCGATGGGGGTGAAGAGGTAGCCGGCCAAGGCGGAGGTATGTCTTAGGGTTCCTGTTTTTGCTACTAGTGCTTTGTTGTAGGGAGGGCCCTTGAATCTGTTTCGGAGGGTTCCTAGGTCGGTTCCCGGGACGGAGATGATATCTTCTAGGTTGAGTCCATCTTGAAAGATCAATTGGTCCAATGCTTTGAGGAGGCCTAGTGTTAGGTTGCAGGTGGTATAGTTTTCTCCAAGTCCAGAACCTGTGTAGAAGTGAATTATTCTTTGGTCGGTACCAAACTCTTCTTCCATAAAATAAGCAAACTCTTCTTCTCCGCCCAGGTAATCAAATAATTTCTGGGCCATGAAATTATTAGAGTAGATATTCATTTGTTTAAGGTGGTTTTTTAAGGGGGAGGATTCAAAGCTGCCATGCCAAATCGGATTGGCAATAGGTGTTTCATCCCAGCTTAGCTCTGAAAATGCTAGTTCTAAGGTGCTAGGAATTGTCTGCGGGAGTTGTAGTTCTTCAAGCTGGGTTCTGACATTTTCGAAATCTGTTTTTATTGTTTGAGACCAGTTCTTGGTGTCGAGGTATTTGGTAAGTGAAGCAGAAACCTTTGTTCTGTCTTGTTTCCAATTGAAAAATAATTGCTTGGAGAGAGTTATCTTTTCTAGTGAGTTGATTCCGATTTGATTAATCTTACTAATTAGGTAAAAAATTGATTCGGTGGTGAAAAAGGTATCTCCACTGCCTTCAATATGTAGTCTGTTTTTTGAAAGTGTTAGTTTGGTTTTGAAGCGGAAGTTAGGGCCTAGTTTTTTTAGTGCCCAATAGGTTACATAAAGTTTTGTGACTGACGCCGGGCGAATTTTTTTTGCTTGGTTTTGTCCAACCGTGTTTTCATCTGTAAGGCAAAAGGATTGAGCGGATGAGTCAAACTTGTACTCTTTTATCAACTTTTCCCAATGAGGATAAGGACTTGCCGTGGCGGCTGAACTGCAGACTATCGCTACTATAATGAGGAATTTAAGCATGACGCACTCTAGCCCGCTGCAAAAGCTCTGTCAAAATTTCGGATATGCTTACCCGTACCTTGTAAGGTGCTAAAATTTCTATATAATTTATAGTGATTCAATACTTAGGGGTTTAAATATGAATGATCATGTCGATGAAGAAATGGAAATAGCCAGTGAGCAGGACTCTAGTGGGACGGCGCTTAGTGCTAGTACTTTTAGAAAGCCTATTAGTGACGTTAGCATGCCTAAGGTGATCGCCTTAGATGCGAAAACCTCGATTGGTGAAGCAGTGAAATTAATGCAATCGAAACGCATGGGATCTGTAGTGATCACTGATAATGGAGAGTTGGCCGGTATCGTAACTGAACGGGATATTCTGTTAAAAGTAATAGGAATTTTAGATAATTGGGAAGGCCGTCCGGTGTCAGAAATTATGACAGAAGACCCACAAAGCCTAAGGCCTGAAGACGAAGTGGCCTACGTATTAAATAATATGCATGTTGGTGGTTATAGACATGTTCCCATTGTTAATGAGGATGGAGAACCAGTTGCAATGATTTCGATTAAGGATATTGTGAGTTGGATTTTAGACCATTTTCCTTCGGAGATAACCAACTTGACTGGGGAACCCTATAGGGGACCGGTCTCTCGCGATGGCGGTTAGAACTTAAGCCGATTTTTCTTTTAAATTTTTAAATCCATATGAGGCGCCCATGTATAGGGTGCCTCCTAGTATATAGGCGGAGCTTAGAATAGTTACGTACTCAATTGTGAACCTTGGGTTAATTGTATTGAGCAGTATTGACCTTTGTGCCAGGTAGCTGGCAGGTAGTAGAAAAATTTGGATAATTAGCTGATCAATTTTGAGTATATAACAGAGTGAAAGTGACAAGGCCAGAATAGCGATTTTTAGGAACTTTTGTTCTACGTTGCTAATTAGTCCAATAGTCGAGCAGAGAAAAAATATTAGCATTGTTCCCTTTAAGAAAAGCAGATAGTTATTTGACTCTAGATTTTGTGAAGCAGTTATAACCATATGGGCAATAAACTCTAATCCGCCTAGCGTCCAAGCTCCTAAAAAATAGAGCAGGAAAGCGAAAAGAAGTGAGCCACTTATATTTCCTAAAAGCGTACTCATAAAAATTTTCGGCGAGAGATATTTGTTCTCCCTTAGTCGCGGTGGAAAGAGCATGGGTATTTCAAATGAAACTGCCGCGGAGACAGCAAAGAAAATAAAAAATATTCCAAATAACCTTTCTAGTGGATAGGAGAGTCCTAGTTTTGTTTGAAGTAGGTAGCTGGTGATTATCAACATTATGCCTAGAAATCCTAGAGCGTAACCTCCGCGGACCCCTAAAAAGTACGATTTAATCGGATCATTTAAGTCTGTTTTTAGCTCTCTATACATGCCTGGAAAATACCCCAATTGGGGGTAAATAGCTGTAAAAATGGGAACTTATGAAATTATTACCCGGGGCGTCAAGGCTGTCTGACTAGTATCAGTATGTTGCAGGCAATTTAAATAAAAAAGATGCTTTTCAAATCCTATTCTTCCCCTAGAATTGACCACTTCTAATAAACCTAAAAATGGTCGCAAGACAATTCGTCCCTACGATATTCTAGCGAATTAATAATTTTGAAATAAACGATTTATAAGGCCGGTACATAATCGGCCTTTTTAATGACTTGAGCTAAGCCCACGACCTTGATTAGATTTTTGATAAATTAAGGTTACGTGATTGAAACAGCGAGATATTTCTTTTTTGAGCTTTTGAAACCCTTTTGATTTAAGAACTTTGTTTGGAATGATCATTTTTTTCGTCACGAATTCATCGTTTAAAGTTATATTACCGCCCTCGCTAGTGACTGTTCTTTTGGCATTAAACCAGTCACTACTTACTTCACAATCTAGCGGAATAGAGCCAACTTTTTCAATGTTTTGTAATATAAATTTTCTTTTACTAGTTCTTGGTATGCCCAAGTATAGATCGGAAATTCGATCTTTTGTTTTCACTAATAATTTGCTTATAGGCCCAATCTTAGGCAAATAGAATCCATTCCCGGCGGTAGTCTTGTCCTGGGAGTCGATTTCTGCATAAGAATATTTAAAGTTTAGATCTGAAACAATTCGAGAATCTAGTTTGTAATCCTCTACTTTCCACCAAGACATATAGTTCATTTTACCGATTGAACTCATTAATTGATAATCGATAGTCTTTTTAGAGGCCTTTAACGATAGGCCGGCCATATATGAGGCCAGTACTCCTGTTAGAGTAAGGCTGCCTTTTGTTTCTACTTTGTCTTCTGAGACGAAGCTAAATAATTTTTGAATAGAGTCGACATTTTGAGAGGCCAACAAGGGAGGGATTTGTCTAAGCCCTGATTCTCCTGCCTTTACGACTAACGCAGGACGATTGGCGATGTCTGGAAAAACTCCTTGGGCATAACTAGAGAAATTTGTTGGGTCAATCCAATAGGATTTGCCATCTTTTTCTGCAAATACGATGGCATGATTAAAAAAGGATATTCGGGGTAAAGTAATTGGTGAATTACGCCTTCTAGTAGAGCGCATTACCCATGCAATATTGGCCTTAAAGCCTAGCTCTCTTAACATTACAGCAGTAGAGGCAGAGAAGTCCTTACAGTCACCCAGCTTTGTTTTTGCTATTTGCGCCAGACTTCTTGGAACGTAGCCACCTTGGACTGGTCTCCAGTCGCCTAAGTAGGACATACTGGCAGCGAGTTTTGAAGTAACTTGATTTATAAGTTCAACATCAGATTTATTTTTCTTAACTTTCTTAATAATTTTTTTAAAGAATTTAGGCATTTTAGCACTCAGTACTTTTTCATATTTTTCCAACACTGGAGCTGACATATCGGTCCACTCTTTGGAGGAGCTAACGGAAAAAATTGGAAATAGTTTAGGGTCGCTATAGCGATAAGATTCTTCTATTACTCGATAATGCATTGGTCTCTTTTGTGAGACTTTTAATAGGTATTTCTTTCCACGTTTTTCAGTTTTTATCCTGAGGTCTTTTCTTGGGTCATTTATTTGGTAATGCAATGGTTCTTCTGAAGTGAATTCAATTTCTGAGGCGATTGAAAGGTCATCGGCATAAGATATGGTATTTGAGTAAAAACCCTCAACAGGTGGCTCATGAACAGTCATTTTGTATTTAATATAAATACTCGAACCAACTTTTACGTTTGGATAGGCCAACATGATTTGATTTCGTTGATCAAAACCTTCTTGGGAAGAGGCCAATGGTTTGTCTTGAATTTGTTCTGGGTTAACTTTGTATCGCTTTCCATTGGTAAGCGTCCATGCTTCTAGAATTTCTATTTTAGAAGCTCGTGAATTATAACTCATTCTTTTGGTGGCCATCTCAGAGCGAGCGCTTTCTTTTAAGGCCTTTTTTTGAACTTCGCAAACTGTCGTCGTTTTGCCATCTTTTTGAACATCGATTTTACAGCGATAAAACTGCAAGACTTCTCCTCGATCATCAGTCTGGGCCCATCGAGCGTGGGAGGGAAGGGAGGCAATTAAACAACAAAAGATAGTAAGTATTTTCATAACTTACTTATCGGAAGTAACTTTTTTAAGAATAGGTAAAAGTAATATACTCAGGTTAATTAGAAGAGGTCGACTATATCTTCGGGTCGGTAGGGTGCCTGACCCCTTAGGAATATCAACTTATTTTTTAAGAGCTCTTCTTCTTGCTCTAATTGTTTAATATCTGACTTTAGTTCGGCTGAGTCTGAATTATTGCCTGAAATCTTTCCCAAGTCCTGTCTTTTTACCTTGAGGTCTCTTTGATTCTCTTTTAATTCTTGATTGACTAAATGAGTTTTTTTGCCCAGGTGGTACATTTTTAGGAATACTTTTTCGGATGTTCCCCGACAGACATTGGTATAGCGCTTTCCGGAAAAGCCCACCTTATAACCGTTTTCTTTAGTACAATACTGAGAAAGGCCTTTCAGGCGCCCATCGTTGTAAATTTTTTCATCTAAGGATATTTGATATTTCTGACAGGCCCTTATGTGCTGATCGACCTGAACTGACCGTCTACCTTTTTTGCCATCGAGTAGGCCAAGAGCGTGCCAGTCACCCTTTTTACATTGTTCCTCAGTAAGGCTAGCGCAGCCGAAGATCGTTGCCAGAATAAATAGAAATAAATTGTAAATTTTCAAAGGGCCATCCTAGTTATTAATGAAAATTATAAGAGGCAGAGCGACAAGCGTCATTTTGCCAAGTGTTATTCTTTGGCAGGACATTTGATAACTTTATGCTTATTATTATCAGTCTGACTTTTAAATTATTTTGGAGTTTAAATGAAATTACCTAATTTTCCGGACAAGCCTTACCAATTGAAAAATTTTATCGGAAACGAGTTTATCCAAGCCTCCGGAGCAGAGTTTGAAATCCATTCACCGCACTATGGGAAAGTTATCGGAACAGGGAAGCAAACAACTTCGTCCGACCTGGAAAATATGGTTTCTAAGGCCAAGCAGGCGCAGATTGCCTGGGGGAATACCCCCATTAAGGAAAGGACGATTGTTCTTTTTAATTTGAGAGAAGTCCTAATCCGAAGGTGCGATGAAATTTCTGAAATGGTAAGTTTGGAAAATGGTAAAACCCTTACCGAAGCGCGGGCCGGGCTTATGAAAGGTATAGAAGTACTCGAGTTCGCACTTTCTATCCAAAACTTGGATACAGGCGCCCAAATGGAAGTTTCTCGTGGAGTTACTTGCGCCTACCGTAGAGAGGCTTCGGGAATTGTCGCCAATATTACCCCCTTTAATTTCCCTGCAATGGTACCTATGTGGACTATGCCTATTGCTTTGGTATTAGGGAATGCCTATATCTTAAAACCTTCAGATAAAACACCTCTGACCGCCTCTTTACTAGCGGAAGCTTTTCAAGAAGCAGGTTTGCCGTCCGGTCTTCTGGCGGTTGCCCATGGAGGTGTGGATACAGTTAATGCAATAATTGACCACCCCGAAATAAGTGCAGTTGGTTTTGTGGGTTCGACTAAGATCGCCCAGATCGTTTATGAAAGGGCCTCTAAAAATGGAAAAAAGATACTTGCTCTTGGGGGGGCGAAGAATCATATAATTTTACTTCCCGATGCGGACCCAGAGGTTTCTGGTGTGGGAATTAGTGACTCTTTCACTGGATGTGCTGGGCAACGGTGCATGGCCGCAAGTGTACTACTTGCCGTGGGAGAAGTTGGTGACCAAATAGCTAAAATTAAAAGTAGGGCGGAGTCATTAGTTCTCGGCAGTGACATGGGGGCCTTAATTAGCTCCGAGCAGGTTGAGTTTTTAAAAGACGCAATTTCTAAAGCAGAAGCTGCTGGCGCAAAAATTATTCTAGATGGACGGAATGTTAAAGCGCCGGAGAACTGCCAATCAGGCTACTGGCTAGGACCTACTATCATTGAAATCTCTGATCAAAATAGTGAAGTTGCTACTAAAGAATTATTTGGACCCATCCTTACTATTTATCGTTGCGATTCTTTAAGCCAGGCCTTAGAGATTGAGAATAAAAATCCCTATGGCAATGCATGCAGTGTTTTTACTACTAGTGGCGGACTGGCCGAAGAAGTCATACAAAAGTCTAAGGCCGGAATGGTAGGAATTAATATTGGTGTACCAGTCCCTAGAGAGCCTTTTAGCTTTGGTGGAATTGAGGCCTCAAAGTTCGGCCAGGGAGATATTACTGGAGCAAATAGTCTTTTATTATGGAGCCATCATAAGAAAATCACTACTAAATGGCAGATGCAAAAAGACCACAACTGGATGTCTTAAAAGGCCGAAAGGAAAAAAATGACTAAGAAAGAACATGAACGACCCTCTCACATAGTACTAACTTCCCACAGCTCACAAGTGTATAGGGATGTTCCCCCTGTAAAATGGGGTGCTAAAAATCCAAGTGAGAGAGGACCTATAATTGCCACTATTGCCGATAAAGATAATCGGAATGCAATAGGCACACATGGCGGAAGTTATACCGTTTACAGGGCGCTCAGTATCGCATCTGGGGCCTTTCCTAAAAATCATATGGCCGATTTAAAAAATACAGAAGCGACGACAACAATAGGGCCGTTCGAATCTTGGGGAAATGCTGAAAAAATGGTTTCGATTGATCCTTGGGGAGCACAAATTAATGAACACTATTCAGAGTTCATTAAAAAGGGAATTGATATCCGCCCAACAATTGCCGTGACCCAAGCCAGGCTTCATATTCCTGAAGTTAGTGAGGCGATAAAAATGGGTAGGCTTCCTATTGACGGAGACATAGTAACAGATGACCATTCGGTTAAAGTAACAAAGGTTGCGCTTGAACCAGTTTGGTATTTACCTGGGATTGCAAAACGCTTTGGTCTAGATGAAGGAGAGTTGCGCAAGGTTCTCTTTCAAGAGACAGGTGGAATGTTTCCAGAGTTAGTCACTCGTCCAGACCTCAAGGTTCTCCTGCCGCCGATTGGCAGCTCGACAGCTTATATTTTTGGAGACCCGGCTCACTTAGCGGACCCAGATGTCGAATTAACCTGTAGAGTTCATGACGAATGTAATGGCTCGGATGTTTTTGGTTCTGATATTTGTACCTGTCGCCCCTATCTTACTTATGGCATCGAGGATGCTGCAAGGACTGCCCAAAGAAAGGGAGTAGGGCTAATCGTGTACTTTAGGAAAGAGGGGAGAGCACTCGGTGAAGTCACTAAATTTTTAGTTTATAACGCTCGAAAAAGACAAAAGGGTGGTGATAGCGCGACTACTTACTTTCATCGCACAGAATGTGTCGCGGGGGTGCAGGATGCGCGCTTCCAAGAGTTTATGCCTGACGTTCTTCATTATTTTGGAATAAAGAAAATAGATAATTTGCATTCAATGTCGAATATGAAATATGACGCCATCGTTAATAGTGGAATAGAAGTTATTAAAAGACTTTCGATCCCAAAAGAGCTTGTCCCGGCCGATGCAGTAGTAGAAATTGAGGCGAAGAAGGCTGCCGGTTATTTTACAGATGAAGATGTTAAAGAAGGTTCCTCATTGAATGCAGTTAAGGGACGAGAGTTAGAAGAAGAAGAAGAAGAATAAATGAAAAAATTAGAAAACAATTTAAGCCTTGATCAGACTCAGTATTTATTGGGCCCTCGTGCTATTCGAGACCGCGCGGCCGTCCTCTATAAGTTAGTTGAAGATGGTGGAGGGCAGTTCAGCATTAACCTATCAAAATTACCGGAAGTTGGTGATTTAGTAATTGATGTCATCAAAAATAATTATCCTGATCTCGAGATTCCTTATCACTCTCGTTGGAACCATTTTTCAGCAGGAGGAATTGATCGAGTTTTAGAATTTGAGAAGTTAATCAAAAAGAATGATGCCAAGGAGCAAATTCGACAGAAAATAGACCTAGTCGTCACTTCTGTTCTTCTAGATGCCGGTGCAGGGGCCAAGTGGAAATACTTTGAAGGTCCAGAAAAACTGGAATACTGTCGTTCTGAAGGTCTAGCTGTCGCTAGTTATCACATGTTTCTTGCTTCAACATTTGGAGAGGGTTTAACCGCAACAGGAAAGCAGCTCTCAAAAATTACTCCCTTAGATATAGCTGAGGCCTTTCAGGTCAGTGATGATAACCCGCTCGCCGGCCTTGAGGGAAGAGCTCACTTAATTCAAAAACTGGGAACGTGTCTGCTGGAGCAAGAGCATTATTTTCCGGGAGCAAGACCTGGCAATATGATAGATTTTTTAGAAGCGGAGCACGGCCTTGAAATAAGCGCTTCTCAAATTTTAGAAGTGGTTCTAAAAGGATTCGGAGGGATTTGGCCAGGTCGCTTTAATTCTAATGGGCTAAATTTAGGAGATTGTTGGCACCATCCTCTTTTAGGTGAAAGTGTTGTTTTTGAAAGCTTAATACCCTTTCATAAATTGAGCCAGTGGTTATGCTACTCGCTAATCGGGCCAATTAGGGATGCTGGTTTTACTGTTTCAGAAGTCGATCTCTTAACCGGACTTCCCGAATACCGAAATGGCGGCCTTTTAATTGATTCCGGTTTAATTGAAGTAAAAGATAAAAGTTTACTTGGACAAAGTCATTCTCCAGGTAGTCCTTTGATTGTTGAATGGAGGGCCTTAACAATCCATCTACTAGATATAATTGGAGACTATGTAAGAGAAAAACTTGGAAAGCCGGTTGAAGAATTTCCTCTTGTAAAAATATTGGAGGGAGGAACCTGGTGGGCCGGCAGGAAGTTAGCCGCCGATTTACGCCATGAGGGTGAGCCTCCACTCAAAATTAAAAGTGATGGTACTGTTTTTTAGGAGAATGTATGAAAGCTAAAGTTACAATAATTGATCACCCAGTTATTCAGGATAAATTAGGTTGCCTTAGGAATAAAGAAACTTCTGGCCCAGATTTTAGACGTTTGATGTACGAGCTCTCGAGTTTCCTAATGTACGAGGCCTCTTCTAAATTTAAAACTATTGATGAGCAAATCGAAACTCCATTGGCGACCGCTATGGTTAAAAAAGTTGCTGATACACCTATTATTGTTTCTATTATGCGGGCCGGTAACGGGATGGTCGAAGGGCTGCTTTCAGTACTGCCAAAGGCAAGTGCCGGGCATATAGGTATTTATCGCGACAAATTTATCAATAATACGGTTGAGTACTTTTTCAAAGTACCCGAGCAAATTAAAGGTGAGTGTGTTTTCATCGCTGATCCATTAATGGCCACAGGGGACACTGCCGTGGCCTGTGTGGACCGGCTAAAGCAATACGGGCCTAGGAGCATTACCTTCCTAAGTTTCCTTGTGGCACCTGAAGGTCTTGAGAAATTACACCATTTCCACCCTGATGTTGAAGTCTTTGCATTACATAAGGAGGAGGGACTTAACGGCGAAGGCTCCCTAATCCCTGGTTTAGGAGATGCTGGCAATCGACTTTATCAGCAGTAATAATGCGTAGCGCAGTCTCAAAATGAACTCAATCTGTTAAAAAAACCGGACTATATTAAGGACGGGAAATGACAGGTATGCCAGAAACAGTAGATCCACTCTTAGGCCATCTTTTACAAAAAATCGAGAAGCTCGATTTAGGCAGTACAGGTTACGCTATTTATTTTAATAGTGATTTCAAAGAGCTCCTCACTAATGAAGAAGTACTTTATAGTTCCGTCGTTGAAACGCTGAAGCCTTATTTAATTAAAAAATTTCAACCCTTCCGCTATCAGATAAATATTCAATCGGTTCCATTCCTTGTGGCCATTTTTCCAGCTGAAAAAGAAGTACGCCTCTACGGACCCCGTCTAGCTCAAGAACTTTTTTTAGTTAATGCAGTGGAAGGGCAAAACTCTCATGAATCAGTTCGAAAAGTGACTCATCATGAAGATTATGATGACTTCAAAAAACATATTTCCAAAATTGCTGCGATGTCTTCAAAACGATTTCCATCAATTCTTGAACTCGTGACAGAACAAAACAATTTACCAAATTTGCTTGAAGTAACTGACAATAGTGAAGTTGAGAAAAATACCGGTAAAATAATTAATGAATTACTAATTTATTTAAATGATTACCGACCTAATCTTTTTGAACGTATCACGGATTGGGGGCTGGGATTGACTGCCTCCTATGCATTATTAAGAATCCATTTATTGAAATTTTTGGCGATTCTACCTTCCCTTGATTACGACCTAAGAGGACATGAGGTTAAAAGAATATTTCTCGAAAGCTTAAGGAGAGTTTTAAAAGATTCACATAAAGCGCACTTCTTGGCCAAGCGAGGTCAGGAAAGAGCGCTTCCCATGTGGATGATCTTTGGATTACGCCTTACTTTTTACAGTTGCAAGGTAATTCCTGCAGGTATTTTAACCGCCACAATTCGATTTAAGGTTCGCTTTATGGCAAAAAGGTTCATTGCCGGTGAGTCAATAGAAAAGTCGGAGTCCTCATTGAGAGAGCTTTATAAGAGTGGCCGAGATGTTACTCTTGACCAGCTTGGTGAGCTTGTAGTTTCTGAAAAAGAGGCCGACCAGTACCGCGACGAAGTTTTAAAATTAATAAATGGATTCTCCATTCATGTTCCGAAAGGAGAGCGAAATAGTGCCGGGATACTGCGGGCCCATGTCTCAATAAAAGTTTCTGCCCTTTGCAGCGACTTTAAACCACAGGCCTTTGAGTATACCTATAAATTGGTTGCACCTCGCTTAATAAAAATACTTATTGCTGCTAAAGCGCAGGATGTCTTTTTAAATATCGATGCTGAACATTACGATTACCGAGATATTGTTTTTAAAATCTATGAGAAGGTTTTAATTGAAACGGAAGAGTTAAAAGATTTCGGCGGAACTGGCATCGTACTACAGGCCTATTTACGGGACGCTGCAATACACCTCAATCAAATCTTAGAACTAGCGAAGAAAAGAAAGTTATGCATGCCTGTTAGACTAGTCAAAGGCGCCTATTGGGATGCTGAAACAGTAGAGGCCGATGCTCATAGTTTTGTTGCGCCAGAGTTTTTAAACAAAGAGGAGACAGACCTTCACTTTAGGCAAATGATTATAAAAATCTTTGAGGCCTCTCCACATTTACAATTATGCTTGGCCTCTCATAATTTCTCAGACCACAGTTATGCAGAAGCGATCAGAACTCAGAAGTTTAAAAGTTCAAAAGAAATTGAACACCAGTGCTTACATATGACCTATGAAGCACTCTCTACTGCTATGGCAAAAATGGGCTGGGCAGTTAGAAACTATGTACCAATAGGTAGTTTGTTAGTGGGTATGGCCTATTTGGTGAGGAGAATTATGGAAAACTCCTCGCAGGTAGGAGTTTTGACAATTATGAGGTCTCACAAAAAGCAAAAGAACATGTTGGGTCCTGAAATCACTCACTTAAATAAAATTAAAAAAGGCCATGTAAAAAGAGATTCGACGCAGCTAGTTATGAGTGGCGATTTCTTTAATGTCGCTCCCGTCAGACTTTTTATGGACCATGAAAAAGCACCTGTCTTAGAGGAAATAGAAAATTTTCAAAAAAATGATTTGAATAAGGATTACGTCAATCAATTTCAAGTTACAGGAGAGGAGCATATAATTAAGTGCTCAAGTAATCCCAAATGGAATGTAGGAAGTATTAAATTTGCTACCAAGAGTGATGCGGAAAAAGCGGTAGGGGTGATAAGTGATTCCTATTTAAATGGCGCCTGGGCGCAATGTCCCTGGGTTGTTAGGGCAATAATACTAACTCGAGCCGCTAATCTGCTCTTAAGTAATAGAAGTAAATTATGTGCATTAATTACCCACGAAGCCGGTAAGTCAATTGATGAAGCCTTGGGAGATGTAGATGAGGCGATAGATTTTCTAAATTTCTATGCCAGGGAAGAGGGACGAATTAATTATTACTCGCCACAAGCAGTTTCAAGGGGACCAATCGCAGTCATTTCTCCCTGGAATTTTCCCTTGGCGATTCCTTGTGGAATGGTTGCCGCGGCGCTGGTTGCAGGCAATACAGTCATTTTGAAGTCTGCTGAACAAACTCCCCTGGTAGCACAAGTGCTTGTCGATTTGCTTCATCGTGCAGGTGTTCCAAAAGACGTGCTCATACATTTACCTGGAGCCGGAGAAATTGTTGGAGAAAGCTTAGTAAACTCTCAGAGTATTGCCGGCATCGTCTTCACTGGTTCGAAGGCAGTCGGAGTTGGGATTTCGAGTAAGGCCTCCAAGCGAGTTGTGGAAAATAAACTATTTGAGGCCAATTACCCTGTAAAGGTTATAACTGAGATGGGTGGTAAAAATGCAATTATTGTAACTGCCAATGCAGAGCTAGATGAAACTGTCAGTGGGATACTTTATTCCGCTTTTGGGCATGCTGGCCAAAAATGTTCTGCTTGCTCACGTATCATAGTGGATAATACGGTAAAAGAAAGACTTGTAGAACGATTGCGAGAAGCGGGACATGACTTAAATGTAGGGGAAAGCTTTAATTTCTCTACTGCCGTCAATCCTATTATTACTGTAGAAGACCAGAAGAGGATTCGACAAAATGTTATAGAGTCTATAGACCAAGTTAAAGTATCAGGAGGGCGGATAATTATTGACCGCTCTAATGAAGAATTGCCGGGCTACTGTGTAGGGCCTACGGTAATCGAAGTTCCTTTTAAAGTAGGACACGATCCCGAAAGTTTTGCCCAAAGAGAAATTTTTGGGCCTGTTGTTCATTTAATTGGTTACGACCAACTAGATCAGGCAATTGATCTTTTTAATGCAACTGACTATGCCCTTACTGGTGGTGTCTTTAGCCAATCTCAAGATGATATTGACTATTTAACTGAGAGACTTGAGTCAGGTAACCTTTATGTTAATCGATCCATTACCGGGGCAAGAGTAGCGATTGAGCCTTTTGGTGGATTTAAGCTCTCGGGCACAGGGCCGAAGGCCGGCAGTAAGAACTACCTTGCAAGCTTTCATCACCACCTTGCAGGCCAGCTCAAAAGCTCACAGACACCAGATAGTTCAGGGCCCGATGTCGACTTTAAATTATGCCTTTCTTCTAAACTTCCTGTCGAAAGAAGATTAAAAGTTTTTCTTCTTGGTTTGGATATATTTTTGGCGCATTTCGAAGAAATGTTTCAAGGAATTTACAGCGATCAGAAAAATATTTTACTTAAATTTCAAAAATGGTGTGTTGGAAATTTGGCCAATTTTCAGGCCAGTGAACATCCAAATCGGATTATTCCGGGACAGCTTAATTATAATAATTTTGGACATTGCCAAGAAAGAGTGGTGGCCATTGCCTATGAAGAGCGCCCTTATTATATAACGCTAATGCATGTTTTATCGGCACTTGCAATGGGTTCTGGAGTGACTATTCTAACAAGAAATGAAAGTGCATATTCTTGGTGGTCAAGCTTCCAGACCTTTTATATTCAGGCAGGACTGGGTGAAGGGAATTTAAATGTTCTGCAAATTTCTCAGAAATCTTTAAAGCAAACATTAAAAAATCCTTTGATCGATTCTCTGATCATCGACGGGCCCTTAGAAAACTATATCCATATAACTGAGGCCTACGATGACTTTATCTTAGACAGTAAGAGAGTGAGACAGGTACTAACTCCCTTTGATGCTCCTTCTCGTGGGGATTTTAAAGCATTTTGTCGCCAGTTTACTAACGTTCGAGCGTTTGCAATAAATACCATGAGGCACGGAGCGCCGATGGGTCTCGACCTATAGGAGAAGTAATGAAATTAGCAGTTTTAGGATGCGGGAATATGGCCCAGGCCTTAGTCGTAGGTATGGCCAAGGGAGATAAGTCTCTTGAGATTTTTACCTATACGCCTAGCTTTAATAGAGCAAATGATTTAGCACTGCTGGTAAAAGGTAAGGCCTTTCAAAATTGTGAGGATATGCCTCCTGCAGATATTTATTTAGTGGCCTGCAAACCGCAACAATTAGATGTATTAGCAAGCTCATTTTCTGGCCTGATGGATTCAGAAGCGACAGTGATATCGATTTTAGCGGGGACGACAGTAGACACGATAAAAAATAAATTTAAAGTCAAAAAAGTTATAAGAGTGATGCCTAATACTCCCTGCTTAGTTGGAGCAGGTGTTAATGCGGTTTATTTTTGCCCAGAAGTAGATGGCCAGATTGCCTTCAAGGTTCAGGCATTGCTTGAAAAAACTAGTAGTGTCTATGTATTTGACGAAGAAAATCAGATCGATGCCGTCACTCCCTTTTCGGGCTCTGGACCGGCCTATCTCTTTGAACTGGCGCGTATTATGGCCGATAAATTAAAAGGCCTAGGGATAGACCCCCACGACTCTGAAATGATAGTGAAAGAAACTCTTTATGGCTCAGCAAAATTATTAAGGGAATCAAATGATAGTGCCGAAGTCTTGAGAAATAATGTAACCTCAAAAGGTGGTGTTACCTTTGAAGCACTAAAAGTATTAGAAAGTAACGATTTAAGTGGGATTTTTGGCAAGGCACTTGACCAGGCCCATAACCGAGCAAAGGAGCTCTCCAAATGAATTTAAAGGCCTACGTAGTAAAAAAATTACCTGACTCAATAAAAGGTACGGCGATGATTCGTTTCTTTGGATTAACAAAAATTCCCCTCCTTTGGTTTATTAAACCTAGTGTTTTAGAGATGGGGGAAGAGCGTTGTGTGGTAAAAGTGCCATTAAATAGAAAAACTAAAAACCATTTGAACTCTATGTACTTTGGTGTTCTTTGTGCCGCAGCAGATTGTGCTGGTGGGCTTACTGCTATGAAGTATATTTCTGAAAGTGGAGAAAATGTTTCATTGGCCTTTAAAGATTTCCAGGCCGAGTTTTTGAAAAGGGCCGAAGGCGACACCTATTTTACCAATACCCAAGGAAAAGAAATCGCTACATTCGTTAAAACTGTTGTGGAGTCGAATGAGCGCCACCATATGCCAGTTGAAATTGTAGCAACTGTTCCTTCAAAATTTGGTGAGGAACCGGTTGCCAAATTTACCTTAACTCTTTCTCTTAAAAAAAAGGGTTAATCTTCGTCTAGTTGGCAATCGATAATATCTAATAAGGTGTAGCTGTCTTCAGGATAGTAATTATTAACGACTAGGTATATTCCTCTGTCGCAGAAGCTAAATTTTGCTTGCAGCTCAGAAATGTTTAATTCACCTTCTTCCGTAACAATTTTAAGTCCAAAGTCTCCCGGTTGGTCAACTTTAACCACTTCGAGCGAACCCTGTACTTCAAAAGCGGTAGAGGCATGGGAAACGTTGAATAGAGCTGTGCAAAGTAGGCAAAAGGTAAGGGTAGTAAGTGTTTTTTTCATGTCTAAGTTCTCTCTTTACAAGTGGCTTCCGAAGCCCTTTTTAGGCCTGACCCTGTAAAAATTCAAAGTATATTTACCAATATTAGTTCATAAGCTATGCTAATGAACTCTTGGCCTAGCAAAGGATGCAAATATGCTTATCGATACTATGAATTTAAACTTACTTCGGGTTTTCGAGTGCGTATTTCGCAACAAAAGTATGACCAAAGCTGCTGAAGAGCTACATATGACCCAATCGGGTGTAAGTCAAAATATTAAGCATTTAGAGGAAATTTTACAGGTACGGTTATTTGACCGTGTTAAGCAGCGACCTGTCGCCACTGATCGCGCTAAGACTCTTTACAAGTCTTGTTCCAAGAACCTCTATGGGCTTGAAGAAGCATTGGTGGAGTTAACTGGTGAAGATAGGGTGATTAAAGGTCAAATTACAATAGGCCTACCGATTGAATATGGGAATAACGTGATACTTCCACTATTGGCCAAGTGGGGAGGGTCCCATCCTGAAGTTGCTTTTAAAATTCGCTATGGTCACGCCAGTGAAATGAATCAACAACTGCTAAAGGGAGAACTTGATTTTGCCTTTGTAGACTCCTATGGACTTGATAAAGAAATTACCACAGAGAAAGTCGCAGACGAAATCCTTACTCTCTGTGCCTCAAAGGGTTATTTAAAATCTAAAGGGCCGCAGTCTTTTAGTAAGAAGTATTTCGAAGGACTTGAATATATTGACTATGTTGAAGAAACACCCATTCTAAAATCTTGGTTTGGACACCATTTGAAAATCGAGAATTTTACCGGAGTTGTAAGGGCCTCCTTAATGGATGTCGATGGTATGTCTCGCATGATTGTAGCGGGGCTTGGTGCAGGAATACTGCCACTTCACGTGGTTAATAGATTAAAAAGTCAGGGACAACAGCTTCACTTGTTTAAAGGTTCTGGTAAACCTCTTACTAATTCAATAAGTGTGGCTTATTTAAAAGGGCGGACCAGGGCCACTGCAGTTAACTCTACTCTTGAATATTTAATGGAGAATTTACAGAAGAGGTAATTTAATTACAAATAGGGTGTCAGGAGAATCTTTACCAAGAAATAGCTCTCCACCATGTTCCTTAATAATACCAAAAGATAAGGCCAAACCTAAACCGGTACCTTCACCCACTTCTTTTGTGGTAAAGAACGGTTCAAATATTTTTTCTCGAATCTCTGGTGGAATGGATGGGCCGTTATTTTTTATTTTTATTTGCAGGTCTTGGCCCGATTCAATATCTAAATCTATTTTTAAATTATTTCCTTCCTTCGTGTAGTCGAAGGCATTTTGGATAATATTATAAAAAACATGTGAAAGGTGCACCGGCCGGCAATTTATCTCGGTATCGAGATTGTTCTCAGGTAGGACAAGGTCAATACCATTGGCCTTAATTTTTTCTTGAATGAGGTTGAAGGTTGCTTCTAGTACTCGACCTATTGTTGTTTGCTTTACTTCCTCATTACTATTGACTTGTGCGAAATTATTAAAACCATGGACTACTGTAGAAATTCTATTGGCGGTTTTATTGAGCAGATGAATTTGCTTTTGCAGTCTTACGAAATCAGGCTTTGGAGAAGTCGCTATTTTTTCAAGTATGCTCATCGTTGCTAGCAAAATAGTCATTGGATTGTTCATTTCGTGTGAAAGTCCACCGGCCATCTCTCGCAATAGTACCATTTTATTGGCATAATCAACTTCTGCCTTTGACTCTAATAGATCCCGCGATCCAATCATCCCAATAATTTTATTCTGCTCATTCTCAACCGGAATATGACGGATTCTTTGATGATTAAATATATCCAGTGCCACCGCCGGATTATCCTTTTCATTTACTGTTTTCATTTCGGAAGTCATAACTTCTGACAGGTAAGTACATTTAGGGTCTCGGCCTTGGGCGATCACTCTATTTAATAAGTCCCTTTCAGAAAAGATTCCAACAATTTCATCATCTTTTTCAACAAGGACACTTCCAACTTCCCTGGAGGCCATTTCCACCGTGGCCTCTGCAATGCTAGTATCATGAGGCATTGTAAATAAATCTAAATTTGTGATCGCTTTAATTTGCACTTAAGCTCCTTCATGACATCAATCACTTTTCGGCTTAATTGAATTTCGGTTGAGTTTTATTTAAAGAAATTTAATTTGAAATCTTGTATTTATGCAGGGTTAGAGCTGGGAATATAGAAACATTCACAATTAAATTCTTGAGAAATCGTCTCCATTAATGCCTGAACTCCAAAACTTTCTGTGGCGTTATGGCCACCGGCAAACATATGAATTCCGGCCTCCTTAGATTCATGCCAATCGTGTTCACTCATTTCACCTGTTAGGTATGAATCGAGGCCTTCTCTGCGCGCCAGTTCCCATTCGGAATTGGCGCCTCCTGTAATGATACCCATAGAACTGATTGTTTGATCTTCGTTAGGACTGGCCAATAAGACAGTATGGCCTAGTATTTTTTCTAATTTCTGTTGCAGCTCTGAGGCCTTTATTGCTCTGGCAAAGTTCCCTTTAACACCTAATGGGCTTCCCTTGTAATCTCCAAAAGGCTCGAGAGGATAGAGCTCAATCTTTTTTGCAATAGTAGCAGCGTTGCCAACTGTCATATGGGCATCTAGTGGTAAGTGATAGCCAAATAGGTTGATTTCATTTTTAGCAAGAGGCATAACTCTTTTTGCAAAGCTACCTGTCAGGGTTTTAGGGCCGTGGAAGCGCCAGAAAAGACCATGGTGAACGATTAAGGCATCGGCCTTTTTTTCTACCGCCGTGGCGACACTCTCTGCAGTTGCTGAAACGGCAAAGGCTATTTTTTTGATTGAGCTTGTACCTTCTATTTGCAGCCCGTTGGGCCCATAGTCAGTAAAGAGTTGAGGGGAGAGTAGCTTATTTAAGTAATTTTCTAATTCTTGGCGTTCGATGGTCAAAGTTAATTATCCCATTGGTCAGGATTCTTTGGAGCATCGTTATCAAGTCTCAGTTCAGGACGAGGTAGCCACTTCTTTTTCCAAGCGCCACTTTTTTCAAGGTTTGCTTTGAGCTTTAGTATCGTCCGTTCAAGGTCTTCATTAAAAGGCGCTAGTTCTAATGCTTTCTCAAATTGCTCAAGTGCCAACTTGATATCTTTTTTATTAAGATAGGCACGACCTGCATTAATATAAGGGTACTCACGGTTCTGATATTTCTGGGCCTTCTTGGCCAATTGAAACCACTTTAAGCTCTCTTCAGTTTGTCCCTCGGCGAGAAGATAGGTACCCAAATCGTTATAAGGAGGACCGTAGTCGCGATCTTTCTTAATCGCCTTTAAGCAATACTCTTTGGCGGCGCCAGTTTCTCCTAGTAGTCCTTTAGACCAGCCTACTAGAGTCAGAATTTCTGCTGTTTCGTTCCAAGCGAGGGCCTCACTAAAAGATTCTAATGCCTCTTGATATTTTTTTTGAAAGATAAACTCATGTCCTTTAACCAAGGCCTCTTGATACTTTTTACTTCGTTGGCCACCGAGGCTTTGAATATTATTGACTTCTTCTAGGTCAATTAATGCAGATAATGGAAGTATGAAGAGAGGAATTAGCTCCCCTTCGGTTTCCTTCATTTGAATTAAGTTTACTCGCGGTAATTGAATATCGAGGGTTGAGTTAAGGCCACAGAATTGGTGAAGAAGTTGAGCGTGCTCATAGATAATATTAATCAGCTCAACACCATTTTCTTGAGTGGTGTCGTTGTCGAAATCTAATTCGACTAAGGCCTCTACCAAATTAATAGACTTTTGTAGCAGCCGCCGTATTTTTGGCATTTGAGGCGTCTCAGGCTCCAAATTAACCCAAGAGGGTGCAACAACCTGTGACTCTAAAAAAGTCATTAAATCGAAGTACAATGCCTCTGAGAGTGCTTTACATTGGGGGAGTTTACTAAGGTCAGTTATATCAACTAACCCGTGAAATAGGCGCTCCATATAAGAAGAAGCGGAATGCAGCTCGGCCATGAGCAAGTGTTTGAAATTTTTTTCCATATCCGTGGATCCAAATTGATGTTTATTTATTTTAAAAATTTTTTCTTAGTGCAGCAAGCTTCAAAGGCTTTTAAGAACTTACATCTGGTGCAGAAACTTACGCCATAACCAGAAGTATCAGGACTGCCATTGCCAGACCTTTAAAGGCGGTTTTTAAGATCCATTCCTTTTTCATAACCAGTGCAGCGACTTTCTTGTTTTTAAGTAGATTGGTCATATGTCCTCCTGACTAAACCTTTACGGCCCTCGAAGGACCTTTCTAGGCTTTATATCGCAAGGATGATGCCAGATTACCAAAAGCTAAATGATTGAAATAAGGAATAGGACCAGGGACAAAAAGTCCTTAGTCCCAGTATGAACCAGAGCGAATTTGCTCTTTGTTGTAGACACCATGGGCACCTGGATTGATCAGGTACTTAGAGTAGTGACCGTAGCGGCTTCGCGCCTCTTTAATTTTCGCAGGGTCAACTGGGCAGTGATAGCGTCTTTTCTGAGTGTCGGCTTTTTGAAGTATTTCTATTCGTGAGAGGACTTTATCGAGCATAATTTGATTGGGAAAATAGGAGCAATTCATACCTTCATCAAAAGCGGCGTCTATATAATTTGACCAATTTATCTTTTTAACTAATTGCCAACGATGGTTTACGCACTCGACATAGGGACCTAGGTTCTCACCAATTAGGTCGTCATTTTGTTGAAGCACATGGTTCCAAAAACGCATGCCATTGAAGTTGGCGGCCAGGTCTCCCCACGCCATCACTCCTGTAGTTTTACGACCAAGTAGTCCGGTCTCGGCCTTGTATCCAATTCTAAGGGCAGACTCAAGACCCTTTTTGGAAAGGTAGAAGTTTTTAAAATAGCGAAAGCCAGAACCCATAAAATGTTCGAACTTATCACTTCCAACAATATAATCTCCCATTCGCACCACTGTGGCGGTGGGATCAAAAATATAGCGAGCGTAAAATCCTTGTACCGGCGCTTCCCGAGTCGTGAAGTCTTGGTAAATGCTGTCTACAAATGAAGTTTTGATTCTTTCTATCTTGTCACTTTTTACGATGAACTTTGCCAGCTCACCAAGGTATTGATTGGTGAAAAAGTCCCGCATGGTTTTATAAAAATTGCCGGTCGCCTTAGGGGCCTGACAGGTTCTAAACTTTTTTCCGTTTTGTTTGATACTGGGAAGACGGTCGTTGGCCAGCCTAACTGAAAGTTCCAGGTAATTATTTGTTCTCTCATTAATTAGTGGAAGTGAATCGCTAACTTTGCTGTAGCGACCAGTAAAAGAATCAACTTCGGCACTATAGCTTACTGAGGAGAATAGAAGCGCCAAGCCTAGGGCGTAGTGGGTGGCTTTCATGGGGCAATCCTGGGTAAAATTGGTTCACTGGTAATTTATCACGCCCTTGGAGGGGGGGAGAGTAACTTGAAATTATTACTTACTTAGCTGCTAAATTACCGAAGGTAAAGGCTAATTTCAAAGACTTAGGTTGCCAAATGAACAGTGTTTATTGCTCTCAATATGCTGTTTTTTAACTGAAGAAATCGAGCTATGTTTATAGACCGTTTTGCTGCAACTACTGGCATTGGATTCAAGCCTAGTAATAGAAAAGAAATAGCGAATTCTCTTTCGCCCCTCAGGATTGTTGGGAAATTTACAAATCAGTGGTTCATTTTTAATGATTTTAGAAGTGTGAGTGCCGGCACTTGAACCTATCGCTCGCTGTTTCTCGCTGGCACCTAGAGTGCTGTAGCAAAATATTTTAGGGCCTTCTGTTTTAGCTGCAGAAGAACTTCCCGAAGAGCTTTTTGAAGACGAGC
>JABGVH010000142.1 GCA_018646195.1 Halobacteriovoraceae bacterium | reverse complement strand
CGGGCACTATGGTGCTTCTAATTATTCGCAATCCAGATCGTCGAGAGGAGCTTCTCGAAAGACATAAGAGCATGGTCGATGCATTAATCGACCTGGATGGCGCAGGCTATGTAGATTTTCCATACAATGTCGGCCATTTGAATCATATCACCGAGCGCTTTAAGGATTTCTGAAGACATTTTTGCCCCCTTCTTTCCCAAGTGCTAGGGTGTCTCAATGAGACGAAACCTATTGATATTAATTGCACTGTTTGCATGTAACTCCGCTTTTTCTCAATTTGTATGGGACGAGAAGGCCAGGTCTGGTCAACGGCGTGTCCGCAAATTAGAAAAGGCCGCTGGGCTTAAAATTTTTTGGTGGAATATTATGTATGGAGGACTCTCGCAAAAAAGAGAGCTTGCAGATAACTTCAAGACATTAATTTCGGAAATGGCCCCTGATATTCTTGCTCTGGGTGAATACAATGACCGCGCCTTGACCCCAGAAACTCTAAACTTATTAGAAAGCACTTATCCCTTCCAGCACTATTTTGCCTATGGAAAACCTAAGAGGGATTTGGGAATTAAAGTTTTTTCCAAACATAAATTTTCGGCCAGGCAGGCGATCGTTATGGATTGGGTACCCTTTAATTTAAGCGCTGAAGAAGATGAAAATTACCGCAATCAATGGCATAAAGTAGGGCGGATGAATGGTCAGCATACTAATTGGTTCTTCCCCTATCAGGTTTTAGACTTTGAGAAATTTAGCTTGATCCCGATACATTTGAACCAACCATGGAACGTCATGCGTTTTAACCATGGAGCCGGCACAACCTTTCGCCACCTTCTTTTTAGGGATGATAATCCTCATGGTTACCAAGTGAAGCGACTGCGAAAACTCCTAGAAAAAGATCTCTCTAGTGGGCGAGAATTTATAATGTTCGGAGATTTTAATATTCCCCGTAGGCTTTTGGGAGTCCGGCCAAAAATTGCCCGTCAGCTAAAAAAAGATCTTGTGGAAGTTTATCGCGATGGCGTTAAAACTTTTCCCGCCAAGTCGGCTCCCGAGCGCGGAGTCAGCATTTTTAAAATCCATAAAATTAAAATTGATATGGCCTTCCACACAGCTGGATTTAAGACTTCGGCCAAAGCGGTTTTGCCGCTTAAGGGCTCTGATCACTACCCGCTGTATTTTGTTTTAAAGGCCAAGGACTAGCACTCGATGCTGTAATCGCTTTACAGGGCCTCAGCTAAATCTTTGTTTTTAAAGGGAAGTTAGACTTTTTACGGGTATTTTCTAATTTTACTAATTAATGTTCTTTTAATTTCAATGATTTAGAAAGATTGGTTTTTAACGGTCTGCGCAAAAGTCTGCATTAGACTCCCATTCCTCCATCTCAACATGATTTCAAATAGTTAGAGCCTTTAAAAATGGCGTGTCTCTTGCTTATTAATTTGAAACCCAATCCCCCCATTGGAGAAAGAAATGTGTACCCCAGAGCAAACCGCCCGAAATATATTAGAACTATGTCAGTTCTTTGATGAAATTAACCAGCTATCCGGTTGCCGAATGACTTCCTTGCAGCAGGATCTATGGTCTTTGAAATTGTCCAAGATTTTGCGACAGAGTTTTTTTGAGGCCCAGACACTACTCAATCAATTCATAATTGATCGGCCAGCGACGGCCCGGAGAAATCTCTTGCCGCTGTTTGATGGCCTTTCAAGGGGACTGGAGTTTAAAAACAGTCCCTTTGTTGAGACTTATCTCTCGAGAACTCTCGAAACTCTGCGGCAGAGCAGCGGTCACTAATTAACGTAACGCAAAAAATTGACAGGAATCCTGCTATTTCATAAGATGCAGGCGGTAGTTGGGCCCGCGACAAACAGTTGTAGGGTGAATTCCGCCAGGTCGGGAACGAAGCAACGGTAGCTTTTACGTTGTTGTGTTGTATGGCCCAGCTGCCACTAATAATTTCCAGGAATCACTGAGCATGACGTACCAAGTATTGGCCCGAAAATGGCGACCGCAAACCTTTCAGGAAGTGATTGGCCAAGAGCATATTACCCGCTCACTAACCAACTCTATCTCTCGTGGAAATGTTGGCCATGCTTATATCTTCACTGGAACTCGCGGCATTGGTAAGACGACTGTAGCAAGAATTTTTGCGAAGGCGCTTCGTTGTGAGACGCCAATGGAAGATTCTAATCCTTGTGGTAACTGCCCTAGTTGTAAAGATTTCGAAACTGGCAACTCGATGAACGTTCTTGAAATGGACGGGGCTTCTCATAACTCAGTAGACGATGTTCGGGACATGATTGCCAATGTTCAATATCTTCCGACCTCAGGCACGCGCCGTATTTATATCGTGGATGAAGTCCACATGCTTTCACCCAGTGCCTTCAATGCCTTTTTAAAAACTTTAGAAGAACCACCGGCTCATGTTATTTTTATTTTCGCAACCACTGAGCCGCATAAGCTTCCGGCGACGGTAATGTCTCGACTGCAACGTTTTGACTGCCGCAATGCCACTATGCCGGACCTTGTTCGCTTAATGACAAAAATTGGTGAGAAGGAAGAAATAGAATTTGAATCGGCTGATTTGATCAATCAAATTTGTAAGCAAGGCAATGGTTCTTTTCGAGATACCTTATCTCTGCTTGATCAAGTTCTTAGTTTTTCTCTAGATAAAAAAGTGAGCGAAGAAACTCTAGTTACCGCTCTTGGAATTGCTCGAATTTCGGCCGTTAGAGAAATGGCGACCGGCCTTTTTTCCGGGGACGTAAGTGCTCTCTCTAGTGCTTATCGCGAAATGATTGCAGAGAATGTAGAGCCACAAAATATTGTTCGTGCACTTCTTGATTTACTCTTTGAGTGTGCTGAAAAAATTGATCGCACAGATGAAATAGTCAGTGCAGGTCTTTTGAATCCTGGAACTTTAGATGAAGTTTCTGCGCCAGAGATCTTTTGGATTTTTGAAACTCTGGCCAAAGATTCTAAATGGACATTGGAATCCTTAGATCCAATTAAAGTTACCGAGATTGCCCTTCAGAAATTGGCCTTGAGAAGAAGTTTTATTGCCAAGTCTGAAGACCAGAGCGTTGAGCAGCCTAAAAAAAAAACAGTCTTTGAACCAGTAGTCGAAAAAGAAATAATCCCTGAAATTGAAGCAGTTATAGAGCCAGCGGTAGAACCAGAAGCTGAAAAGGTAGTTGAAGTTGAAGTAAAAGCTGAGTCTGGAATAGACCTTTCAGAATATGCCAAAGACTGGGACGGCTTTTTAAAATACTTGCATCAAATTTCTCCTGCGGGGGCCTCAAATTTGGAGCAAGGAAATTTACTAGAGCCACTTACTTACGATCAAAAGATGGTCTCAATTAAGCTGGGCTTTTCGTCTGGTAGCCAGGTCTTCTTGGATTATCTGCAAGAAAAAGAAGTTTTCGATAAATTAGAAGAACTTCTTCAGTTCTTCTTTTTGGTTGAAAAAGAAAAAGTTAGCCTAGAGCTGATTAAAGTAACTGACCAAGAAAAAGAAGAAGTGAATTTTCAATCTCGAATGGAAATTAAAGAAGAAATCGAAGTGAACGCCGTAAAGGCCACTGAAGATTTAATATCAAATGACCCACTTATTAAAGAGGCTGAACACCTCTTTAATACCAGTGTTGATAAAGTAGTGGTTAAGCCCAATAAACGTCGTTAAAGAAGGAATTTAAAATGGCCAAAAATATGAACTCATTAATGCGCCAAGCTCAGCAGATGCAACAGAAGATGTCTATTTTACAAAAAGAGCTAGAAGCTCGCGAGATTGATTCTTCTTCTGGTGGCGGGATGGTCAAAATAAAAATTAATGGAAAACAAGAAATTATTGAATTTGCTCTAGATAAAGAATGCGTAGATCCTAATGATGTAGAAATGTTAGAGGAGCTGATTTTAACGGCCATTAACCAGGCAGTTAAAGAATCGCAAGAGATGGTTTCAGGAGCAATGTCTAAGCTTACTGGTGGAATTAATATTCCAGGAATGTTTTAGTGGAGCTGCCTAAAAAACTGCTCGATTTAACAGATTTTTTCTCCCGCTTCCCAGGAGTCGGAGATAAGACGGCTCTTCGCCAAACTCTCTTTATGAGCAAATGGACGCCGAACGAATTGGCCGAATTTGGGAATTGTGTAAAAGAATTGGCCTCCTTGAAAAAATGTGTCATGTGCGGAATGTTTGCAGATGACGAAAAATGTTCTGTCTGCAACTCAGAAGAGAGAGGTGAGGCAAAAACACTTTGTGTGATTGAAACGATTACCGATTGCTTAGCGATCGAACGCAGCGGTTTTTTTCGTGGCCGCTTTCATATTTTAGGAGGGGTTCTCAACCCTCTGGTAGGAATTGGTCCCGAAGAACTAGGATTAGATCATCTCTTTGAAAGAATTAAGAATGATGAAATTGAAGAAGTTATTTTAGCGGTAAACCCTTCTGTCGAAGGTGACGCTACTTGTTCTTTTATAAAGGATTCAATTGATTCAAATCTTAAAGTCGAAAGGATTGGTTTTGGAGTTCCCATGGGAGGAAGTTTAGAGTATCTTGACTCCCTGACAATTTCAAAAGCGTTAGAAAACCGTCAGAAAATGTAATAGCTTATTAGCTTGTTTAAAAATTTGTGGAGAATTAATTTGTCCCGAAATGTATTTCCCGTGGCGGAACTTGAAAATTATTTAAATGAACTATTGTGCGAAGATCATCTTAACACTCAACCTCTTTTTCTTTGTCGAGCTGATGGTGTGGTTTTATACAAGAATAAACCATTTGAAAAAATGCAGGAACATTCGGTTGGAGCGCTTATTAGCGGCGTTTGGCAGGCGGCTAAGGCGCTTATTCAATACGTCCCTAGTGGTCAGCAGAATGAAATTTTTAGGCTTAGTTTTGATACTTCATCACGTGGTCTTTACATACTTCCGGTTCAGGTACCGGCCTTCAAAGAAGAGCTTTATTTCGGGCTAATTTATGGAGACGAACTGAACCCAGGATTTTTAAAATCTAAAATTAGGGAATTTCTCTATAAATTACGGGAGTTTTGTGCGACGGGTCTCAGTAATGCCGCCGCGCCCTCCCGTGACATAAGAGAGGAATTTTTATTTAAAGACATTTCCGATGACGAAATGGATAAACTCTTTACCTTTGCGGGGAATTAAATGTCTTTTGTGAATTATCACACTAAGGAAGTTAATTGTAAGATCGTATATTACGGTCCCGGTTTGGGTGGCAAGACTACCAATATCCAGCACGTCTATCAGAAAACAGTGGGGGAATCGAAAGGAGATATCATTTCCCTAAACACCGAGAACGAGCGCACTCTCTTTTTTGATTTCTTGCCGCTTGATCTAGGAGAAATTCGCGGATTTAAAACCCGATTTCATCTCTACACAGTCCCAGGACAAGTATTTTACGAAGCTAGTCGTAAACTTATTCTGAGAGGAGTTGATGGAATTATTTTCGTGGCGGACTCACAGGTCGAAAAAATGGAAAGCAATGTGGAAAGTTTGCAAAACCTCGAAAAAAACCTAATCGAGCAAGGGCATGATCCAGAAAATATTCCGCTGGTACTACAGTGGAATAAGAGGGATCTACCCAATACAACCTCTTTGGAAGACTTGGAAAACCAACTTAATAAGTGGAAAGTTCCAAGCTTTACAGCGGTTGCCACCTCTGGAGAAGGCGTCTTCGACAGCCTTAAGATGGTGAGCAAATTAGTTCTTATGAACTTAAAGGGAGGTCTCTCAAATTAGCCGAGTATTCGGCGGGGACTTAGAACCATGAGAAAAGCAAGAGCATTAACAGAAAATCAACTAGTGAAACTAGAAAAACAACTTATTAAAGATCAAGATTCTTTGATTTTTAATGATGTTTACGATGAAGAGTTCAATTTAAAGGACGAAGAGCGCAGTGATGAGATTGATCAGGCCAATGCCTCAGTTTCAAATGCACAAAGGCTTCGTTTTCGAAATCGTGAAACTTTTTATAAGAAAAAAATTGGCCAAGCGCTAAAGCGTTTTGAAGAAAAACGTTTTGGAATGTGCGAAGAGTGTGAGGAACCTATTGGTTATAAACGCTTAAGTGCTCGTCCAACAGCCGATCTTTGTATTCTTTGTAAGGAAGAATCTGAAAGAGAAGAGGACGCTTCAATTTTCGGAAGCCAATCAAAATCATTTGGTAAAAAACTTGATTCTGCTGCCGCACAGGCCTAGTAAGCTTTAAGTTAAATAATTTAAGTGTTTTAAGAAAATAATATGGGATTCGAGCAAAGCTTCTTGAGAATAGGTGCTAGATCGGGTCCCAACTAAATGATGTCCCCGTATTATTCCTAAATTCATACCGTCAAAATAAGCAGGAAAGAGCGCATTCTCAGCGTCAACGACACCGTCGTTAATACTCTTGCTTTGAAAGAATATTTTGGTAAGCATCATCCAGATATGGCTCTCATACCATTCTGCTTCTAGTGCGGTAGCGGTATAAAAGAGTTTCTGAGGAAGCTTATCATAGTTGCTTTTAAACCAAGGTTTTTGATAGCTCTCAGAAAGGGTCTTTTGAAATTCTTTGAAAAAAATATCCCATTTCTTATCAAACATTTTATAAATTTTACTATCTGAATAACGATGGATGGAGTTCGCAAGCTTTATTAGTTTATGGTTAACGTGAGACGACCCTAAAATCGGGGCGGCAATAGTTGAAATACCAGTGATATTGGCCTCGGAAAATTCCTTATTCGATTTTAAGAAATGAAGAGCATCAACTCCCCCTTTTGAATAACAGACTAACCAAAGTTTTTTTCCGGGATTATTTTTTATATATTTTAAGAGGTCTTTCTTAATTTGCTTAGCATTGTCAGTGCTGCCTTTGATGCCACTTACTCCTGCAATAATATATTCTAAATTATAGAGCTCACTTAAATGCTTTGCTCCTCTCTCAAAGGCGGCAGTTGAAAATATTTCATTCAATACGCCAGAAATTAAAACGATGGTTGGTTTTATCTTTGGGCACTTGAGAGGCGAAGAATAGTCAGGATTATGATGGGCGTATTCTAATTCGCTATATATAGCTTTAAAAATATCTGAATGGGTGGCACGAGTTGTTGGTATTTCTTTGCCTTTAATAATCGCCTGGATAATATCTTGAGTGTCCCCTGTTTCAGTTTTGAGGTCGTGTTTTTGGGGCGAAAATTCCAACATAGATACTAAGAAGCGCAGGTAGGAGTGGCTGATCCAGACACCAGAGGTAGTCATCATTCGAAGTAATACAACTAGGTTAGAACTATTGGGACTCTGGAAGAATTTTTTAGATTTATCCAATAGGTCCGCATAAGAGACATTAGTCGCCTGAAAGAAATTCTGTTGGCGTCTTTTTCGTCGAATAAGATATTTCCGAAACTTCCGGTTATATTCTTTTTGGCGAGATTTGTTAATAGGTAAAAAGCTTAAGGCCATTACTGACATTGTCCCCTTTCCTTTTTCTTAATACGGCATAGGGATCCCCTGCCCATTCAATCATTTCTAGTGCCGGAATAATATTTACTTTGGTTACTCGATCAATAACTTTTGCTCCTGGATAGAAGCCACCGCGCCAGCGAGACTTTGGAGACAGCTCAAAGGTAAAGCAGAATATACCTTGGGTGCCATAGGCCCAGTCACAAGTGTCACCAGTGGCAATGTAAAGACCAGAGGCTTGCATTGGTTTATACTTATTATGAGTCGCCATTTGTTTGGCCATTTTAACAAAGGTCTCTTGGTCTTTACCGCCTACGCCTTCGTTCTTACCACCCCAAGGATAGAGGATTAGTTCGGAAAATGTATGATAGCTAAGCAGCATTCTAAGATTGGAATGTTCCTCTACGAATTTTTTAACCGCCATTGTTTCTGGTTCAGAAAATGGAGCAGGGCCCATGAAAACGTCGGAGCGTGGGTTGCGCGAGCTTCCGCCAGTTCCCCAGCCAAATGAATAATTACGATTGAGGTCGACACCAAAAGAGCTGCCGCTATTTTTTCTGCGGTTCTTACGCCACATTTTATACTTGCGTCCCTTTATGTCGTACATCGCTCCATCTGAGTTGAGCATTGGGACAATATAAATATCGCGGTTATCAATTAACTTAGTCACTCTCGCATTGGTCCCATAATTTTCAAGTAAGTATTTTATCAGACCCATAGGGGCCTCTGTGGATAAGTGTTCTCTTGCGTGATGGGCGCCGACAAATAAAATTCCAGGAGTGACATAAGGAGACTTTCTATTGCCTTCCTTTGTGATGCGGATTCCGTGGATTGTCTTACCTTCTAAGGTGGTTCCGAAATTGAGGGCGGTGGCAATAGAAGGGTATTTTTTAATGGAAGCGGCCAGCGAACTGTTAACTTCATCATAGGTGTGGAATTTTTCGTCGCCTTTTGGAAACTCGTAATCAGAAAAGCCTGGTCTAGGAGTTCTTCCGCCATTGATCTCTTGTTCGCTCATTGGATGGCTGTTTTGAATAAGTTTAGGTACTTTTTTCTGGAGTTGATCAAAGTCGAATTGGTTGACCACCGAGTAGGCGACGCCATCAATAACTTGGTCCATATGAATGAGATTGGCGATTTTTGTTCTATTGGCGGTGGTTTGAACATCCAATTGAACAAAATGGTGTGTCCCTGCAAGTGCAGTTTGGGCCAAAAGGGTCAGTAATAAGAGTGCCAGTTTCATAATCCATCCTAGTTTAATTTTCTTTTTCCTTTCAAAAATGCTACTCAGAAAGAAAATTGTTGCATTCGACAGTAGTGTCGTCAAACCACAGGGGTCTTAAATGACAGAAGTTGTGACAGTCGGCGTTATAGGGGGAAGTGGTCTCTATAATCTCGATGGAATTCAGATAGTTAAAGAACATAATTTAGAAACACCTTTTGGTAAACCAAGTGCTCCCGTAGTGGAAGCGAGTCTTGGGGGCGCCTCTTTCTTCTTTTTACCTCGCCATGGTAAGGATCATCAATTCCTCCCCCATGAGGTTAATTACCGCGCCAATATATATGCTCTCAAGAGTCTGGGTGTTCAAAACCTTGTTTCAGTATCGGCCGTGGGTTCTTTAAAAGAAGAATTGCCACCGACAACGATGGTGATGCCCGATCAATTTATCGATTGGACCAAAGGTGGTAGGCAGCGAACTTTTTTTGGCGAAGGAATTGTAGGCCATGTCTCAGTTGCTAATCCAATTGAAAAAGGTCTACAGGACCTCTTAGTTGAAGCCTGCCAAAGCGCTGACGTCTCTCATAGTCGTGGTGGAAGTTATATTTGTATTGAAGGGCCACAGTTTTCAACTAGAGCAGAATCCGAAATATATAGAAGTTTTGGTGCCAGTGTAATTGGTATGACTAATGTACCTGAGTCATTTTTGGCAAAAGAGGCTGGCATGGCCTACGCAACAATTGCCATGGTGACCGATTATGATTGTTGGAAAGAAGAGCATTGTACGGTCGATGAAATTATGAAAGTAATGGCGACCAATGGTGTTGCTGCCAATAAAATTTTAAATATTTTAATTCCATTAATACATGAGAAACCTTTTACCTTTCAAAAAGAAAATACTTTTGCAATCTTAACTCCTGATGAAAAATTAACTAGCACTCAGAAGGAAATTTTGGCGGTATTAAAAAGCTAATGGAATATACCTCCCATTATTCGGTCTTGAAAAAGGAATGCTTAAACTTCTTAAGCACAGATGCCCCTATAGGGGCAGTCTTCGCCGATCTAACTTTCGGTGGAGGCGGCCATAGTTTAGCACTGGCCCAACTCGACGACAGTTATACAGTTATTGGAGTCGACCAAGATCCCGAAGCGAGAGAAAATGGTCAGAAAAGAATTAAAGAATTGGGACTTGAAGCGAGAGTAAAGATCATTCCTTCAAATTTTGTTCACTTTCCCGCCCGAGTTCAAGAACACCTTGCCGAGGGTAAAAAGCTTCAGGGAATTCTTTTAGACCTTGGAGTCTCAAGCCATCATTTCGACTCTGCCGAGAGAGGTTTTTCTTTTCGTTTTGAAGGACCGCTCGATATGCGAATGGATCCTTCCAATAACGAAATTCTTACGGCAGCCGATATTATAAATAGCTATTCGGCAAAAGAACTTCAAAAAATATTTTCAGAATATGGTGAAGAGCGTTTTTCTAAAAGTATTGCTGAAAAAATTGTTGAAGTCCGCTCGCAAAAACTTTTTGAAACTACCAAGGAATTGGAAGACGTCATTTTTCATATGTACCCTAAAAAGTTGCGACATGGCAGAGCAAATCCCTCAACTAAAGTTTTTCAAGCGCTTAGAATTGAGGTAAATCGAGAGCTTACGGTTTTATCCGAGGTTATCCCTCAACTTCTTCCCCTGCTCGATATAGGCGGCAGTTTGGCCATTATAAGTTTTCATTCGCTAGAAGATCGGATTGTTAAACATAGCTTTAAAGCGCTTGAAGAAGGTCCGCTTCCCTGCTCGATCGAAACCAAAAAACCAGTGCTCCCCTCTATAGCAGAAATTAATGAGAATTCTCGCTCAAGAAGTGCTAAACTAAGAGTATTAAAGCGAGTTAAAGAAAAAAAAGGAAAGAATAAGTATCCAAAAAAATCCTAGGAGGGGATTGTGGTTGTCAAAAAAAGTTTAAGCAAAAGAATTTCAACCAAGATTTCAGGCTCCATTAAAAAGGCTCTCTTTAGTACTCAAGGTCTCCCCTTAATTTTAACATTTGCAGTAATTGGTATATTGTTTGTTCTCTTTCGAATGAAAGGTGTCGAACTCGATTACAAAACTACTGAAGTGAATAAAAAAATTGAAAAAGTTACATTGGAAAATAAAGAACTAAAGGCCAAGAAGGCACGGCTCTTATCTATTAAACGCTTGAGAAGGTTGGCAAATAAATACGGGCTAAGCCAACCCAAACAAGAACAGATTATTGTTATTCCTTAAGGCATTATGAAAAACCCCCTTAGGCTGCGAATTCTCACTGTTTTTATCGGCTTTATGGCCCTCTTCACTATTATTCTAGGGAAAGCCCTTAAAGTTCAATTGATTGATCGCGACGCCTTAATGGCAAGATCGAAAAGCCAATTCTTACGAGAGACAAAGATATATCCCAAGCGTGGAAATATTTATGACCGCAACGGTAACCCGTTAGCGATTAACGTAACTACTTATAGTATTTTTACCATTCCTAAAATTCTAAAAGGCGATCGCTCCAGCTATCGCAAACTTTCAAAAATCGTTCCTGAGCTAACTTATAAAAAAATTAAAAAGAAGGTCCATAAGCGAAAGCGCTACACTTTTTTGGCCAGGAAAATCCCCCTAACTAAGGCCCAAGTAAGCAAGATAAAAAAATTAAAAGGTATTTATATAGAATCGGTTCCCAAGCGGCTTTATCCCAATCATGAACTGCTCTCTCAGATAGTGGGCTTTGTTGGATTAGATAATGTCGGTCTTGCAGGTCTTGAATACCAATTTGATAAAGAGTTAAAGGGTGAACCGAAAGTCATAAAGTACATTAAAGACGCCAAAGGACGGGCCGTTAAGTTTGAAAGCCAAAGTGCAGGTGATACTTCAAAAGACATTCATCTAACTATCGACAAAGAAATCCAGGCGGTTGCAGAGCGCTATTTAAAAGAAGCAGTTATTGAGCACAAGGCAATCAAGGGTGGCATTGGGGTCATGGATGTCGAGTCTGGTGAAATTTTGGCGATGGCCAACTACCCTACTTTCGAACCAAATAAATGGAAAAAATCTAAAGAGTCACTGAGAAAATCATCTTTTCTAAGTAATCCAATTGAACCCGGTTCAGTTTTTAAAATTCTTACTGTTGCCTCAGCCCTTGAAAACAAAATTGCCAGGCCAGATACAAATTATTATTGTGAGCAAGGTCGCTTCTTAGTTCAGGGGCATACCATAAAAGAGGCAGACTCAAGTGAGGCCTTTGAATGGTTGAGCATGGAAGATATTATTGTTCATAGCTCCAATATTGGAACCACTAAAATTGCCTTCGATATAACCTACCCCAATCTAAAGGCAACTCTAGAGGCGTTTAATATTGGCAAGAAAACTGGAATCGAAGCTCCTGGAGAATCTCGAGGAATTTTTATGAATGCCGATAATATCTCTCCTCTTAGTCTGAGTAATATTAGTTTTGGGCAAGGAGTGGCGACTACAGGAATTCAAATGCTGGCGGTCTATGCAGCAATTGCTAATGGCGGTATTTACAATAGTCCTACAATTATTAGAAATGGCGTCCGTAAATCTACCAGGGAACCTGTGAGAGTCTTATCGAAACAAACCGCTGACGAGCTGACTCAAATGCTGGTTAAAGCAGTTGATATCGGAACCGGTTCGAAGGCCCAAATTCCTTATTTTAAAGTAGCAGGCAAAACGAGTACTGCCCAAAGGCCTGATTCTAATGGTGGCTATACCGGTTATATTCCAGGTTTTGTCGGTTACCCTGTCAATGTTGAAAAGAAATTTGTAATTTACGTCTATGTGGAGGATCCGCAAGGCAAAGTCTATTACGGAAATTTAGTGGCGGCTCCTGTGTTTAAGAAAGTGGCGCAGTACATACTTTATAAAAATAAAGACTTTAGCCAGCTGGCGATGGAAAAAGCTGGCACACAAGATTCATTAAAGAGTTTTGATTCAGTGACTTATAAGAGGTCTTCTGTTCGAACTCAGCAGAAGGATACGGTGCCAAATTTTCTAGGACTAGATAAATTTTCGGTAAAACAATTGGCCAAAAGGTTTGGTTTAACGATAAAAAATAAGGGCATTGGAGTAGTTGAGAAACAGAAACCAGTTGCTGGTAAACGCTTAAAGCCCGGTCAAATAATCAGCCTAAAATACTCCCCTCCTCATTATGAATAAACAGCTTACAGCCTCTTCGATTTGCGACATTCTTAAAGAAGCTAAGATCACTAACGCGACCACTATTTTGCAAGATGCTGATCAGTGCTCGGTTGTTTTTTATGGCCTGCGCGAGGGAGCTGAATTCAGGCAACTTTTTGAAAAAAGAATTGAAGGAAAGAAGATCGGACTTCTAGTCCTGTGTGGAATAGGGTTTGAGCTTGAAGAAGACTTAAAAAAAGAAAACTATTGGGTAGAAGAATCTGAACTCTACCCTTGCCAAAAATCCGTAATGGACCAGCTCTATCCCCAAAAAAAAGAACCACGTCTAGTCGGAATTACCGGAACTAATGGAAAAACGACAACTGCTAACTTGGCGATGCAGATCTCAAATCTGTTAGGCCACTCGTGCATTGCTGTGGGGACTATTGGAGTTTGCGGTGCTAGCGGAAAAATTGGCGAAGTGGTTGGTAATACCACGCCGTCATATATTGAGCTCCGTAAAATTGTCGCCGAGCATAGTGATTGCCAGGCAATTATTTTTGAGTTCAGCAGTCATGCCCTGGATCAGAATCGCCATCATGACCTAAAAATTGAATTGGCAGGCTGGACAAGTTTTTCTCAGGATCATCTCGATTATCACGATACTTTGGAAGAGTATTTTTCAGCAAAAGAAAAGATTGTGGAAAAACTTGTGGATAAGAAGCGATTATATATTCCGGCCAGTCAGATGGAATTAAGAGAAAAATTAAAAGGTAAGGCCAGTGCTGCAAAGACTTTAAAAGAGCAAGGCTACGCTGAGCTGCCACTATTTTTCCAGCCCGATTTTAATCAAGAAAACCTAGAACTTGCGCTAGAATTAAATCGTCAGCTCTGGGGTGAATTTGAAAAAATTGACCTGTCTAAATTATCCGCCCCTAAAGGGCGCTTCGATCCCCTCTTGTGGGGAACTAAAATGGTGGTAGTTGATTATGCCCATACCCCGGATGCCCTCGAAAATATTTCCAATGCAATATCAGCAGCCTTCCCCGAAAAAAAATTAGTTACGCTATTTGGTTGCGGTGGAGACCGAGACAAAAGTAAGCGACCATTGATGGCAAAAGCAGCCGCTCTCCATAGCGACAAAATTATGATTACCTCTGATAACCCTCGAAGTGAAAATCCTGATAAAATTATAGATGATATTATTGTTGGTTTTAAAGGTGAGTTTGAAAGAGAAACTGATCGCAAAAAAGCGATTGTCTTGGCCTTGAAAGGCCTGCCTGAAAATTCGATACTCTTGATTGCTGGGAAAGGGCATGAGGAGTATCAAGAAGTGAATGGAGTTAAAAAAGAGTTTAGTGATTTTGATTGTGTCAAAAAGGTGATTGATAATGATTAGTTTTAAAGCGATTGAAAATTTTTCTTCCTATCAAACACATCTTGGTGATTTAGAGACCACTGCTAGTGTCCTTTGTACAGACTCTCGGAAATTCGAAGCAGAGAATGCCTTCCTTGCGATCAAGGGACCAAACTTTGATGGATATCAATTTGCCGGCGAGCTGGCATCAAGAAAAACCCCTGTGATTATAGTTGAAATTAATGATCAGCGAATGGAGGAATTTGTCCGCTGGAGCGAAGCCAAAGAAAGCACTCTTTTCATTGGTGTCAGTGACGCGATTTTATTTCTGCAAGAGCTGGCCCGGAATCATTTAGAGTTATGGGAAAAGATGGGAGGAGGTTTCCGCTTTACAGTAGGAATTACCGGCTCCAATGGCAAAACGACCCATAAAGAAATGCTTCACGCGCTACTCGATTCAGCACTTCCTGGAAAAGTTTACTCGAGCAGGGGTAACTTGAATAATCATATTGGAGTTCCCTTAACATTGCTGGAGCTTAATCAGAAACATCATATTGGGATTATCGAAATGGGAACTAATCATCCCGGAGAGATTCAGGTCTTAGCTGAATTGGCCCACCCACAAGCTGGACTAATTTCTAATATCGGTCAGGCCCATTTGGAATTTTTTAAAAATTTAGAAAATGTTTTTAAAGAAAAGAGCAGCCTCTATAGAGAAGTTGTAAAAAATACTGACGGCCAGGGCCCTTTCATCGTTGATGGTGAAGATGATTTTCTTTCACAATTAGAAGAGTGCGAGGGTTTAATTAAACTCGATTCAAGATTTGTCAGCTACAGTGATAATTCCTTTGATATCACTGACGGAACCCATACTTTCAAGGTCTCAAATGATCAGATTTTCGGTTCCCATAATTTTAAAAACCTGGCCCGTTGTTGCGCGCTGGCGCTGAAACTTTTCCCCGATAAATGTGACGCCATCGTCAAAGCGGCATCGGATTTTACGCCGCCCGCAATGAATCGTTCCAATTGGATTAAGTCCGGCTCCAATGAAATTTTTCTCGATGCCTATAACGCCAATCCATCCTCGATGAAAGTTGCGCTTGAAAGTTTCGTATCTGGCATTGGAAAAAGAGGTGCCAAGCTTGAAGAATGCTTCTTTGTCTTAGGTGATATGAATGAATTGGGTGAAAAAACTCCCGAGTTCCATGCCGAAATTGGACAATTGATTGAGGTCCTTGGTATTTCCCAGGTGGCCTTTGTTGGGCGCTACGGTAAGCATTATAAAAAGGGTTTTGCCTCTGGAAAACTCTACGCCTCAACAGAACAACTGGCCGAGTCTTGGCCTCAGCTAAAAAATTCTTATCGATACTTTTTTCTTAAGGGTAGCAGGACTTTACAACTAGAGTCATTAATAGATATATAGAGAGTAGTTTTTCTACACTATTGGAATTTATCTATGCTCTTTCACCTGCTTTACCCCTTAAGCACGGACTTCACCGCTTTTAATATTTTCCGCTATATTACTTTTCGCTCGATGGTGGCCTTTTTGATCGCCTCAACCATCTCGATTCTCTGGGGAAAATCGTTTATTGATTTTATGAAGCGCAAGCAATTCGGCCAAATCATTAGAAATGATGGTCCAGAGAGTCATTATAAAAAGGCCGGCACTCCCACAATGGGCGGAGTGGTGCTGATGGGAAGCATTTTCTTTGCACTGGGATTTTGTGGAAACTTTGATTCCTGGCCTTTAAATATCACGGCCTTGGTTACCATCTCCTTTTTCATCCTAGGTTTTCTTGACGATTATTTTAAAGTGCTGCGTAAAAATTCTGATGGAGTTTCGGCTAAAGGAAAACTCTTGTGGCAATTCGTGACTGGGATTTTAGCGGTCTATTTATTGTTGGAATACAATGTCATCGACAGCCAAATTTATGTTCCTTTTTTAAAAGAGCCGCTCTTTGATATGGGCAAATTTTATATTCTCTTCGGGGCGCTGGTTATTGTGGGCAGCAGCAATGCCGTCAACTTAACAGATGGTCTCGACGGTTTGGCGATCGGCCCGATTTTGACTAGTGCCCTCAGTCTTGGAGTCCTTGCTTATGCAGCAGGTCATAAAGACATGTCGGCCTATCTTTACATCCCCTACATCGATAACGCGGGCGAGCTAGCAGTCGCGGCAGCCGCTATTATAGGTGCTGGCGTAGGCTTTCTGTGGTACAACTCCTATCCGGCCCAGATATTTATGGG
>JABGVH010000169.1 GCA_018646195.1 Halobacteriovoraceae bacterium | reverse complement strand
TTGTTTTTCGTTTCGCTTAAGATTTTTAATATCGCCTCTAGCGCGAGGTTTCTCTTTTTCTAGATAATAGAGCTCTTTCTTTCTTTTTCTTAGAATTTCCAATTTGATGTTACTCATACCTATAAAGGACTGGCGCAATTGATATTTATAAAGCTCAAGGCCTTTGCGAACATAGCCTCCGATTAGATTTCTTTGTAGTAAGAGAGCATCTCTTAAATTAACTGAAAGCACCCGTCTAAGAGTTCGATTGGTTATTCCTCTAACGACTGCAAGTTCCTCTCTCCCATCCTGAAAAGAATCATGCAATTCTCTATAGGTGGGGTCTCTAATAATACTATTTGTTAATTGGATAATTAACCTATTACCCCTCTGTCTGCCTTTTGCTATGGTCTTTGCTAATAGGTAATAGTATTTATAATCCTTTCCATGTTTTCTTAATAGGCCAGAGAGCCCCCCAGATTGAGCTTCATACTTTTCTTGAAAAGAAGCCGCAACTTTTTTGGCGTCACCATAAAGACAGAGTTCAAAAAATGTTAAGGCCCTCAATACTTCAATTTCAGGGTTGAAGATATAGGTAAGTAATGGTGCTTTATAGGTAACCAGCTTTCCCAGAGTTCTGTTAAAGTCCCGCTGGTAAAAACTATTCCAAGCCTCTTCAAATAAAATTTCTGGCCAAATATGAGATGATTTTTCTAGATCTAAATAACTGAGGTTGGCGCGGTCAAAACTTCCTGCCGAAAACTGGGCGCGAGCAATTCCTACTACGCAGTAATCCCGATTAATTTTTAGCTGACGCTTTCTATTTTTATTATTGTATTTGCTAAGATCACTATCTGATTTCGAAATACATTCTTTATAAGCCTCTATGGCATTCTTATAGCGCTTAGTGATCGAGAAAATACTTCCTTCAAGTAGCAAGGCAAATGGTTTTGAAGAGTGATTATTTGGAATACTAGCGTTTAAACTACTTAATGCCGAAGTATACTTTCCTTCTCGAAAATATTTCTTGGCAAGGATATAACGCAAAATAGGTGCCTTCGATCGCGCAAGAACCCGAATCGGAAGAATTTCAAATTGCTTTATTCCTACCACCGTGACCACTTTATCAATAAGCTGGTCTATTTCTTTATTTTTAATACTAGAAGAAGAAACTAAGTATTCTTTGATGTAAGGAATACTAGTAAAGTAGAGCCCTCGATCAATTAGATTTGAAATAATTTGAGGATAGTTTCCTACTCCTCCATCAGAAGATTTAATCAGGCTCCAAACATTGGCAAGCCCTGCCTCTGCAGCTGCGATATTCAATACCATTGCAGTGCTTACTAGAAAAATTTTAAGACTCTCTTTTTTCCATAGACGCATATTAAAACCTAAATCCAAACGCGATCGTTAAGTCGTAATTATGGTAATTATCTTCCGAAGCAGTGGTGCTCGAAGGAACAGTTGCTTTGTAGTGAACAGCTGTAAAATCGGTTCTCACAGAGAAACTATCATTTATATAAAAATTGAACCCCATTTCCCACATGATTCCATTATGGCTTTCCTGAACAAAGGGAGTTGCAGAGACAGCTCCCGATAGGAATTCTCCCGAGTTATTGGTCTCTTCGATTTTTCCGTAACCCACTCCAAGAATCCAATCCATATAAATAATTTTATTGAAAGTATTGATTTTGGCATAGAATGGCGACCATAAAATAAAGGCACCAGTATAACTATCTATCAAGCGACGAAAAGGGATTGAGCCGCCTGTATTAACTCCGTCTTCGTTTCGCACCGACTTTGCTGTGTTATTTTCTTCGGCACTATTTTTTGAATGAAGTATTTCAAAACCCCACTCTTCCATGAAGAAATAACCAACTCTTCCTTGAAGTGCAGTGGCATCATCAAACGGTCCTGACGTCGTGATCCCTCCACCAAGGTTGATATGAACTTTTCCCTTTTTGCGATACTTTCTGTTCTGCAAGACAAAAACCTCTTTATCAGGGTCTAGCCAAGAAAAATCATAGGTATCACTTTCAGCAGCCTGCACTGCCTGGTGAGGAAAAGTTATTAAAACAAAAAATAGGACAAGAAGAGACTTCATAAGCTTCCTGCTAGTAAAAGGGCGATCTTTGATGAGCACCCTGTGCGTCACGTCATGCAACACACTATCCTTATAATAATCATTACTTATTTTATCATAGGTAGGTTCTGCTGCAACTTACGGGGCCTCAAAATGGCAGATATTTTGGTAGGGGCAATGGGGGCAATGGTCGAGGTTGACTTGGTCGAGACAGGATAACTTTTTCCAAGTCTGATGAAGCTCACTTTTTAGTTTTTCAAATGAAAATTCGAAAGAAACCAGTTCCTTTTGATCAAGATAGGCCAGAACCAAGTGGACAGGGGCAGATGGCGATACCATGCCTAGCTGATAGGCCGCAAATGCATAACACTTTAACTGAAACCAATAGCTTTCTTCCTTGCTAGGTGAACGCCTGCCAGTCTTAAAATCCCATACCTCAAAGTTACCGGCGCCACTCCCGTCGGGGCGCAAAAAGAGGTCTGGGGTACCTGAAATCATATGTCCAAAAAGAGAAAATTTTACCGGCTCTTCAGAGACAAAACTAAATTCATTTTGATGGTCTTCCCAACTTTTCAAAAGCCATTGAAAACTCAACCTATCATTTTTGTCGATTACTTCATCGGGTATCTTGAAATCATTCAAAATCATCTCGGAGACTTTTTCATGGATAAAGGTTCCACGCTCTGCCGAGCTCGACCTCACTTGCGGAGTCATAACCTCATCAATCAATTGAATTTCTTCTGTTGGCCTACTCTCTATGCGATCAGTATTGAGGGGCAGAGAGTTCTCTTCAATTTTACAGATATTTCGCAAGTAAAATTTACGCGGGCAATCTGAAAGCGTCGCTAGACGGGTAACCGAAAGTTCAGCACCAAGGCCTAAAACTCCAGTCCCACCAAGCTTCTTATTCAGTCCTAAATTATCGCGATGGAATAGTGGTTTAGGGTTCTCAAAGGCCGAGGGTTTTGCCGAAAGATTAGAAAGAGAAACCTCTTTTGTAACCATTTGGTCTTTTATAACTTTTAATACCTCTAGTGAGCTTTTAGGAATACTATTTTCCCAACTACGCATTCCAACTATCCAACTATCCATTGAATATTTCAATGGCTTATTATCACAGGAAAGGTCGAACCAAATCAGTTTTTCAACTGCACGAGTACAGGCGACATAAAATAACCTCTTAGATTCTGCAAAATCTTTTCTCTTTTTATAAATTTCTTCTATAATCATTTCGGGAGACTTGAATCCCTTTTTTTGAGTTCCCTCCGGCTTCCACTTATAACTTCCAGGCCATTTCCCAAAGAAAGAAGGGTCCGATTTAGAAACTCCATTTGTATGAATCCCACCAAGAATTACTTGTTCAAATTCGAGGCCCTTTGATGCATGGGCCGACATGATGCTAAGCCTTTCTGGATTTTCCCCAAATTGAAAATCAATTGAAAAAGTCTTAGGTAAGAGAGGCCGCATTAAACCCCAAATTTCCTCTAAGCTTCCGCCTCCAAGTTGGCAAATTGTATCAATTACACTGAAATTATTTGAAAAATTTGAATTCGAGATATCCATTCCAAAAAGAAACTTTTTAAAGCTTACTTCAATACCCATAACAGTGACATCGTTAAAATACTGAGGGAGTGACGCCTCTAAAATACCGGGATCATACTCAACTCCAACGAAATCAAGATAGCCCGAAATTAATTTTTCGAGGTAAGAATAGTTTTCGGTAGAACCCTGTACTGGCGCATTTTCCCGACGAGAGATAGACTCCTCTACTAGAAGGCTGAACATCGCCCAGACCGGATCTTCCTCATTAGGTACTTTCATCTGAGCAGTAAATCCTATTCCTGCCTCCAGTAGCATTGGAATTAAATAGCGAGTCGGCGTCAGCTTACGGTACAAAATACAAACTTTTGAATAACTTTGATCTTTAAGATAATCAACTATTTGACTGGCCTCTAAAAAATCTATTTGGCTGGCCTTGGAGTAGCTTTTCTGACCCTCTTCGAGAGCCAAATTTACCGAAATTTTTTCGAGGTTACCCTCAACTACATCAGGACTTGGAATTGTTTGATAAACAACTTCTACCGGGTTTTCTTCAAGCCCAGAAAAACCCTTTGCCAATGGAAAAAGGTAATGAAAAAGTTCGTTATTAAAGTTAATTATATTTTTATGAGAGCGATAGTTTGAAGTTAAGTTCAGGTTTTCTGCTATTTCTTGCTGGCAATTAAGAAATACACCAAGCTCTCCGCCACGAAATCCATAAATCGCCTGTTTTACATCACCAACACAGAATAATTTGTCGTAGTTTTTTCCTGAGAGCAATTCTAATATCTCAAATTGAATAGTAGACGTATCTTGAAACTCATCAATGATAAAATAGCTGAAATTCTGTTGAATTCGCTTACAGGTTTCTGGATTCTGTAGCCCGGCGTAGACATAATATTCCATATCGGAAAAAGTTAAACCAGGTTCTTTTTTATACTGTTCTTCAATAATCGCGAAGACTTCGGAAATACCCTCAAACCAATTCTTGAATTTCCCGTCGCGATTTTCCTGATAGGCGACCAACGAATCGCCTTCACTGAGTAAGAAATCCTTAAGCTCCATCACCATTGCCAAGTACTCCGCCCAATGCTGAAGATTCTCAGCTTTGGGCGCCATAATACGAGTATTCTGTTTAAAAAAGTCAATATAGCACTGTATGTTTTCTGCGCTATTTAAGGGAGAGGAGGTTTGTAATGAGATAAAACCTTGAATAAAGCCAATCCATTTTGGCTTCTTTTTAATTTCATCTAACTCACCAAGGCTAGGATGATCGGCGAGTTTTTTAAGACCGGTTAGACTTAGGTATTGCTCAAAAAATTCTTCTAGAGTCACAAATTTAAAATCATCTTGCTGAAGATTTTTCCATTTCAGTCGTAATTCAGGACTTGCAAAAACGGCAGTAATAGAATCAATAAAGGATTTTAGATTGGCGCTAATAATATTAATAAAGAGATCATCCGTGTTTTCATTCAGTCGCTTTTCTAACCAGCGTTTAAAAATGTTTTCAATTTTTTTCCTCTGGGTTAGCTCATCAACTATCCCGCCGGAAATATCAGCTCCTAAAATCAAGCCACTATTAAGTAATTTAAAACAAAACCCGTGAATGGTACCTACAGACATTCTAGCGACGGCACTTTTAATAAGCATCAAGTCTGATTCACAAAACTCATCCGCTGTCTCAATTCTAATTGCAAGTCTTGAGGACAGCTCCCCTGCCGCTTTTTTAGTAAATGTCATGAGCACGGTCTTGCTTAAATAAGATCCGAGTGCCATTTCCTTTTCTTCAAGAGTTGGGTACTCATTTTCGGCCAGAAATTTCTCAATTAGGTAAACAATATGCTCTACTAGAACGAAAGTTTTCCCTGAACCGGCACCAGCGCTCAAGAGGCGGCCACCTGTGTGCTCAATCGCGCATTTCTGCTCAGGATTCGGTAGTCTCTTACTCACAGTCCCTCCCTTTGTCGCATAAGTTTTTCAAAGGGCAATAGAGACAGACTTTAGAATTAAGAGGAACTGCTGAGAATTGGCTTTCAGTTTTCATCTTCTCCAAAGTCTCTTGGTAGAAGTCTGAAAAACTATCCATTTTTTCAAGGAAGTCGGGTTTAAAATGTTTTAATGCTTTTGCCCCACAAAAGCCGGTATCTTTTACCTGTAGAAGAAATTCTTTATCTAAAAAATTGATTAAAGAATCTTCGGGATCTGCTAAGTTAAGGTAGCCAAAACCAGAAATATCTTCAATTTCGTAAGGACCAAATTTTAAATAAAACCACAATTGGATTTTAACTTGCTCAGTAATATCTTTTCCTGATGGAATACTACTTTTAGAGCGCTTAAAATCGATCACGAGTATTCGACTACCTACTTTAAAATAACAATCGATTCGTCCAGCGACCCCTCCCCCTTTGACTTCTTTTTCGAAGAAAAATTCACCGCCAAAATGATCACTTAGCTTGAATAAATTTGTAATTCCATTTTTAGAATAAAAAATAATTTCTTGAAGGTAATTGTTAAATTTATAAGCTGCTATCTCTAGTTTATTTTTCTCTATCCAATGGCGTAGTATCTCAAGGCATAGTTGGTTGTGTTTATTGGTCTCAAAGGAATTATTTTTTTCCATAAAACGCTGAATGACTAAATGTTGCATCTGCCCTAGGTCATTAGGTCTCAACGATTCTGTCAGGTCTAATTCAGGGGAAAAACTTTCAATATAATTCATATAATATTTACGAGGACAATCGAGATAACTCTGCATCCTCGAGGCTGAAAGATGCATAGGAGGATGGGCGACATTTTCGATTAATTTATTAAAATCAAATACTCGATCGATAATCTTGCTGTCATTCACAGGCTCATCTACTTCTAATGTAAATAGTGATAATAATTCAGCCCATCCTTCATCACGTTCCTCGAGGCCTCTTTCAAAAAAGAGCGAAGAGTTTTTGCCGGCCAGGAATTCATAAAGTTTAGATTTTAGTAATTGAAAATCTAACTCTCTCCTTCTCATCGGGCCTATAGCATTAAGAAACTCAAGCATCTCTTCAGGATAGTCGGACTCCCCTCCTTTTAAAGGGCCATGAGCAGAAGTAACAATTAAGAGATTTTTCTCATCAGAGTCAAATGCCTCGAGCCCTTCAAAGCCACGCAGTTGGCCGACCGTCTCCTGATCCAGAAGGGGAATAGTTGAAACACGAGGCAAATTTAAAGATATGACTTGTTTTAAAATATTGAAGTCAAAAAAACTAAATTCAAGATTTAAATCTGAAAGTCCCTGCCACTCCTGTAACGTTTCAATAAATGAAGTTAAGACTTTTATTAATTTAAAATCCTTAGTTTCAAATGGACAAGAAAGTGCGTCCATTCTTTTTTGCTCAAGCTTGGCTATAAGCGTAGCTGTGTCTAATAAATCGTTCTCAGCATCTAAGAGGTCTAGAATCCAACCAAGGGTCCCCTTGATATCACTTTCAAAGATTTCGACTTGGGCCTTAAAATAAAGGCCATTAAAAGGAATTTCATTAAAGTCATTAAAGTCTGGGTTCTTCTTACCTAGGTAAATATTAAATTCATTTTGGTCTGAACAAGTAGTAGCCGCTGAGCTTAGCACCTCTCCAAGCCTACCCTTTGAGAAATTGATGAGATTAAGGTCAGGCGTAGCTATTTCTTCCAATTGACAATCGACCGGGTCGCTTGAAAGCCAACGGATCCAGTCACTTCCTTGAGTTTTTAAATAAGCTGACTTTGGAAAAGGAACGTGAATATTTTGACGAATAGAAAGCGCCTGTAGCAGGTCAATTTGGCTAGCCGCCATATGCGAGAAGCCCAAAAAAACTAGGCTCCTTTGATCAAGGTCATCGTCTCCAGTTAGCTGACGTATAGATTCCGACACCAGGTCATAGGCCCTCTGTTCATCAATTATATCTAATTGATCTGCTACTAACCAAAAGGTCTGTAAGGCATCTGCAATCTTTGAATCGTAATTCGAAAAAACCTCTCTTACTAATTCAAAGTTGGTTGAAAAACTACGAAGTTCGGTAAATTGTTCAAAGGCCAATAGGAAATTTTCAACTGGTTCGTCTTTGTATTTACCTTTCCAGATGATACTTGTCTGGAGCATTAGGTCAGATTTGCGGTGTATTTTTTCTTCAATCCCTAGACTCGCCAATTTATCGTTTATAAATTTTGAGATTGTTATAACTTCTATTTCAATCGGTCCGTTGTATCCGCTTTGAATTTTACCTCGTATATTGTCAGTAATAGTCGGGTTTGGACAAATTATAGTCACAGTTTTACCTGATTCTTCAATAAAAGGAAGTTGGTAAAGACTTAAGCTATTTGGATATAGGTTGACTTGAAGCATGTAATTTCCACTTTAGGCTATTTAACGAAAATCGAAAATCCTGACCTCGGAGTCCAGATCATTCTTTTAATAAGGTCATTTTCTGAATACAGGCCGCAGAAATTTTCGGAGGCTGCCCCTTTTACAAGTACAGGGGAAAGCAGGGAATTTTTTCTGTAGAGGATGTATTTTCCATTCCTGTCAAATTCGGCCCATTGATCGCCCCTCGTAGGGAATTCGAAACTTTGAGGCGAAGCGGACGTCAAAATTAGCAGTGTTTCTTTTTTCTTATTAAGCTCTTCCGAAAAAAATTGGAACACTTTATTAAGACCAATCAGAATCTCTCGCGCCTTTAAAATTTTCTTTCCTTTCAGGGCCTCGTAATATGAATAATCACGAATAATAAAAAGAGAATTTGGCTTCTTTTCATTAAAGCGATTCCATACCGATTTAACATTGTTCAAGATACTGGCATAGCAATCCTTTCCTTGGCAGGATTTATCATAATAAATCTCACCTGGATTAAATTGCTCTCGACCTTGATAATGAAATTTATTGGCGTTCTTGTCATTTGAGCCACTCATCTTCCAAAAATAAGTATCTTGAAATAAATTTGAAGCTGACTGACATTTTAAAGAACTTAATAAAGAGTGATTTTTCTGATAACCAGATTCAAAAATGCCGGTAGCAAAGTCGAGTTCTTCAAAATACTTCCAAACTGGTTTTTTAGTGAAATCCTCACATGAGTTTTTAATATTTTTCTGCCCCATCAATTGACTGAGCGAAGACTCTAGAGGAGTTGGGCGAATCTTATAGAGATTAAAGTTCCACATTTTCCCGATGCAATCGACTCCTTCCATAGGGAACTCAGAGGCTGCGGCCTGACCTGGTAAACCAAATCTCAGCATCGCCAAATGCTCTTCCTGGAAACCAGCAATTTGCATCCATACGATACGCTTTGGCTGTTTACCAAAGTCATGACTTTTCATGTTTAGAGTTTTTTGTTTGGCACAACTCAAAAAAAGTGACAAAAGAACGATAATTTTTATAGTTGGCTTCAACCTGTACCTCAAGCGAAATTAGCCACTCCATTTTATAGGCCAGGAGACTGCAAGTCCAAGAATGATTGAAGCGTTCAACTCATCGCAGTAAAGACATATTAGCGTTTAAAAATCGTCCTAAATCCTCTATTCTTATAGAGTTTTAGTAAACTTTTCAGGGGTTCAATAATGCTCTCAGGTGCCGAATTAGCAGCTCGCGAAATTATGTGGCAAATTCCATTCTCATTTAAGGTCACAATGTATGTCGGCTTCCTTATCTCGATGGGATTTTTTGCCACAGGCTTCTATCAAAAACTTCAGTTTGTCACCGCCGGCAAAGGCCTTTCGGGCATCAAGTCACTTCTTCCAGAAAAACTAAATTGGAAAGGTTTTTTTAGCACCATTTTTTTTACGGGAAAAGTCCCTAGAAAAAAAGAAGTTGCGCTCTTCCACACACCTATTTATTACGGATTTGTCATTTTATGGATTGCTACCTACCTAGTCGCGGTACACGCTGATACCCCACTAAAGATTTTCCAAGGGCCGCTTTATATTGTGGTGTCATTTCTTGCAGACTTTGGAGGGCTTGGTTTAATTTTTGGACTTATTTTCGCTTATTGGCGCCGCTATATTAAAAAGCCTGACCACCTTTCTTCCACTAATCCAAAAAGAGAACTCTACATGTATGCCATGCTGCTCTCTCTTGTTTTAGTAGGTTTTGTTTTAGAGGGAATCAGAATTGAGTTAACTCGAAATGTATTCCTTGCTGGTGGCGATGTCATCTTCAGCATGAACGAAAAGTACTGGTCTCCAATTGGCTGGATCTTTGCTTCTGGTGTTCATTCGCTTTCACTTTCTGAAGGTATGCTAAATGGACTGTGGAAAGGGCTCTGGCTATTCCATATGTTTAATACATTCGTCTTTATTGCCTCAATTCCATTTACAAAATTCTCCCATATCTTTTTTCTTCCACTGCAGGCATTAGTAACTCCCCTTAGAAGAGGAGCTGTTTTAATGCCGATGGATTTTGAAAACGAAGATGCTGAAACCTTTGGCCTTGGCAAACTAAGTGAACTAACCGCAAAGAACCGCCTAGATATGCTTTCCTGTGTCGAATGTGGTCGTTGTACTGGAGTTTGCCCTGCCAATAACGCCGGAAAAAACCTAGATCCGAAATTAATTGTTACTAAGCTAAGGGACTTTCAAATCTCTAAAGGAAGCGAAGATGGCGATCTCTGGGAAGGGACACCGCTTTACCAAGACAATGAGCTCGATGCCTGCACTACTTGCGGTGCTTGCATGGAAGAATGCCCTGCCAGTATTGAGCATGTCAGCTTAATAATGGAGGCCAAGCGCTACAAAACTCTCACACTCGGCCAAATACCTCCTGCGGCTGCTGACGCCGCCAACAAGATTAAAGTTAACGGTAATCCATGGGGAATCGCCCAAGACGATCGTTTTAATTGGGCCGATGGGCTAGAGATACCTTTAATCGAAACCGGGAAAAAAGTAGATTACTTGTACTATGTAGGTTGTGCCGGCTCTTACGATGCCGCTAACCAAAAAGTTGTTAAAGACACCGTGATGTTACTCAAGAAAGCAGGAGTCGATTTCGCATTAATAGGGAAAACTGAAAAATGTAATGGGGACCCCATTAGAAGATTCGGTGACGAGTACACTTTCTTTGAAGTAGCAATTGAAAATATTGAAAAACTAAATTCATACGACTTTAATAAAATTGTTACCCATTGTCCGCACTGCCTGCATACTATCGGAAAAGAATATGGAAAATTCGACGATGGAGATTTTGAAGTGGTCCATCATACCGAGCTACTTTCGGACCTACTTTCCAGCGGCAAATTAAAGCCCACTAAGAGCATCGAAACTGAGTTAACTTTTCATGATCCCTGCTATCTAGGACGCCATCATGGAGAATATAATGCTCCAAGAACGATTCTTAATTCCATTCCTGGGATTAAGGTTAAAGAAATGGAAAAAAATAAAGATACTGCTCAATGCTGCGGCATGGGTGGAGGAAATATGTGGTACGAGCTCCCAGAGGGTGAACACTTGGCGAAGAAACGTCTAGAAGATGTTGCTGAGACTAATACACCCAAACTAGCGACTGCCTGCTCCTATTGTTTAATTAACTTTAACTCCTCAAGGCCTCAAGTTAAAGAAACAGAGGACCTCAGTATTGAAGATGTGGCGACCATTTTGGCAAAATCCGTTGATTAGGATTTTTATATTCTTAGTTTCTTTTAACCTGTTAGTGATGCCGGTTGGGGTATCACAAACTCTGGCGTCCGAAGAAGAAGTCCCCGGCTATCTCAATAGTCTTAGTAAAATATTAGAATTGCACAGGAATCAATACGATAGTGTTTCAACTAAAATTGGCCGTAACCCGAGACTTGTAGCCAACCTTGAAAACTTAAAAGAAATACAGCTTGACCCTTATTTTGTTCGCTCGATTGCTTTTCACTCAAATCCGACTTACTTGAGGCTTATAAATGATGAGTGTACTTTTTATTCTCTTCTCGAATCAGACCTTCTCAAGTCGACTAAAGGTAAAATAAATAATGTCATGGTAACTTTTTTAACCAAGAAGGATAAGAAAGAGTCTGCCTTAATTACCAAAAATGATTTTATTAATTATATTTATAAAAAGAAGTGTTTTAATAATAAAGAAATCTCTATTCTTTTTTCTGAAAAAAACCTAAAGAAAACTATTCGAGATGTAACCTATCCCGTTCCAACGAAGAAAGAAGAATGTAAGGTCGTCATCGATCAGTGGCGCAAGAATTCTTACACCCCTTACTTATGTGGTATTCCCGAAAAAATTATAGAGTCGAGAAAAGCACTCTCGATGAAATCCAATATTGCTGAAAATAATTTTAGGATGATACGAGTGTTAGATGAGGTGATTAAAAATGGGAAAATCATAAAAAGAAATGTTCCCTTTTTTCAGCGCTCTTATCTCGAAAATCTTTGCAGTAATCTCGATAATCCCAAAAGGTTTTGCGATGTCTATATGTCTAAAGACATATGGAATAAAATAGTCAGCGGGGAAGAAGATGCCAGCCTTATTCGATATAAGTGCCGAAATATTCTCAATAAGAAAAAAATCTCAAAGCGTGAGATCAAGGCCTGTGCTACTAGCTTTAACAAGAACCCTAAAATTTGCCTTGAGTATGGAAATAAGGGGCACTCTTCACTATTTCCAATGAATGACTGCGCGACGATCTCAGCTGCGCTTAGTAATTCAAATTTGATTACTGAATATCATGACTGTCCCGGAAAAGTAGATAACGAGTCTATTGTGAACCTTCATAGGATACTTTCTCACATCAATCCTCCAGAAAGCTCTTCCTCCAAGGAAACTTGTGCAAATGAAACCATGCTCTCTTTTGTAAATTTACAATACGATTTTAATAACGAAAGAGGATGGCCATTAAAAATCTGTTATCGGGACCGCTTGAAAGGTGAAGATGACTGCAAGGCCTTTATTCCAGGTAAAAATAAAGGAAGTAAGCTCTCTGAAGAAAAAGTTGTCCAAGATATTCTTCCCCGAGTCATGAATGTTCCAGAGGGACTAAAGTGTGAGATGGCGAGCAATAAGCAATTTAATCCGGCACGATTGAAATATAAAACTGGCTGTTACATCCTCTATAATAGAGAGTTTTGCACCATGAGTACTTGCGCCCGTAAAATTATTGTAAACCTTAAAGAAGTAAAAGGTCTCTCCTATCAAGGAGTACCTTCATTTGAATATTTCCCGAACTCATTTTCCAACGAGAAGTTTGCGATTTCAAATATCTTAACCGAAATGAAAAGTTTAAATAAACGATCAATTCGGAACTTTACTGATCTTAGGGTTTTTCTTGATCAAAATTTAGAAAATATCATCCATGGAGTTGGATGTATTGAGGACCTATTACCTAATTTTTATCAGAGGAATGCCCTCAATCAATGCCGCCCTCTACCTTTCATAATAGATGGTTACGTTGAAAAAGATTCTGGAACAAAGTTAATTATTAGAACTAGTATTGACGATATTCACTCTCCAAGACTGATCCCATGGGGATTTGTTTTCAACGGAGTAGGTAATTACCGAGTGCTGCATCCTCTTCAAACTTGGACCCTTTTTGGATTACGTAATGAAAAGAAAAACTAGCTTTTCTTTAGGATTAGCTTTTTTATTATTATTCACCATTGAAAAGCTTCAAGCTGAGGAATTACCACTGCTTGAAACCAAACAGGCCATAAATAATTTACGTTATTTAGCAAATGACGGGAAATTCACCTATTACCAAAGACGGTCTGGTTCACTTCTCTTTAGTACCAATTATAAAGTAACCGAAGTTATGAAAGGGGAAATTGGAACTAGTTATAATATTACCAATTCTGAGCATAAAATTAATTTAGTATTAACAAAAGATATCACTTATCATTTAATTTATAATATTCGTAAGTCTTATCAAATTTTTATAATCCCTTATGGAAAACACATCTCCAAAAGAATAGGAGAAGGTGTTAATCCCAAACTTCATCTTAAGGACCAATGGATTTCATATTACGAACCATATGAAAATACCCTGATCTTTCAAAATATTAAGAGATCTGTCCTCAGTTATAAAATACGGCTCAAGAATAAGAAAAACCCATATTTTATTCCTCAAGTTATTATGCTGAGTGATAATACTATTCTCTTCACCGATCTAAATGCCAAGGGAATCCCCGGGGTGATTTTATTTGAAAGAAATAGTAAAAAGTTAGAGGCCGTCTATAAAGCGGATACTCCCTATCAGAGAATAGAACTTTGCCGCTTAGGTAATCAACTCTATGTGGGAGAATTTGGATTGAGCCGATTAGACCCAGGTTCCTATATTTCCCAAATAAGTACTGACAAATTCGACTACCTTTCGAGAAAAGTGATTTACGAGTCTCCGTATAATGATATTGGTCACATTCGATGCAAAGTAGATCCCAATAAGCTCTACTTCGTCAGAAATAATAAGGCCCAGGCCAAGAAAGAATACTACGAAGCAGCTGTACTCGACCTTCAAAGTAAAAAGGTTAAAACCCTAACCAGTTTAAAATTTGTAACTCAAATCACCTATATGGACGGCTTTTTACTAGTTCCCCAAAAGGGTAAGTACTACGTTATTCATGGAAAAAATGACCTCACCAAGGTAGACTTATTAGAGAGGAAAAAAACCTCTAGCTCTGACCCTGGACAAACTTCTGAGAAATAAAACATTCTTTCTATTTCTATGTTTGATTTTCAACTCCAAATTATTTGCTGCAAACTCCGTTCTTGTTCCAAGTCAAAGGGTTCCTATTGAGCTCCGGCATATCGTCGATTCTCTCAACCAATACCAATTAACGAAGAGTGACCTAAAGTTTGTCATGAGTGATTTAAAAGACCTTGATTTTTATTTTAGTAAAATGACCAAGGAAGAAATACTTTTTATATCAAAAACCGAAATCTACAAATTACTATTAAAATCTAAGCCAAAGTTAAAAATAAGGGCCAGTAGTTACGATCGAAAAATTCTTGATAAAATTCAGGCCCACGCCAACCACGTGAAAAAACCATTGAGCAAGTGGCTACTACTCTCTATTAAAACAGACCTAAAGGAGCTCTTCGACAATGCAGCTTTTAAAAGGCTACAGAAAGAAATTCTGGGGGTATTTAAAGTTCGTAAGAAATCTACCAAAAAGCTAAAGAAGAAAATCGATTTTCTACTTCCTTGGTATGAGTTAATAGATACCTTTGGAGTCGAAGAGCTAGATGACCAACTTTTAGATCTCTGCTATCAAGCAATTGAAAATATAAATCTCCAAAGTAAATTAATTTTGACCTATTCCAGATTCAGCGACATTGAAGCAGCTAGAAAGAATCACTCGTCACTGGCCTTCTTTTTGGAAAAAGAACAAAAACCTGACTACATTAAAGACTCACCAACCTTAGATCAAATTATTCAACCTCTTGTAAAGTTACCAAATCCCTTTGTTTTACCAAAACCGACAAATGACTGGGCCCCAAAAGCTGACGATACCATCCAGGCAAGAGCATTAGTTATTCCCACTCCAAATCCTAATTACAAAGCTCCCAAAGAAATTCCTCAACCAGTTAACGATTGGAATTAATATGAGAAAAAAAGTTTTTGCGATTCTAGGAATTTTAATCGGTGTTATTTATATTTTGAACCCAACCGCAGGAGTCCTGGAGTTGATTCCTGACAATATGCCTTTTATTGGAAATCTTGACGAGGTTGCTGCCGTTATCTTGATTCTTCGCTGCCTAAGAGTTTTTGGAATAGACCTTACGGGAAAGAAAAAGAATAGTGAGCCTGGAAAAATTGAGGATTGCTAATATTAAGAATCTTTTTCGTCATCATCATCGACACTAAATACTTCGTCTTCTGGTAATTCAATTTTTTCTTTCTTAGAGGGGGCCTTTGTGTATCCGCCATAGGCCAGCTTCAAACCATCAATAATTTTTTCAATTATCTCAGGGTCAAATTGTTTTCCTTTGTCATACTCAAAAAACTTTATTGCCGCTCTGTTACGCTGTTTCTCAGATTTATTAATATTTTCGACAAGAATATTATCAAAAACATTGGCCATGGTAACAATTTTAGATAATTCGTAAATATCGTCACCGGCCAAGCCCTTGGGGTAGCCTTTTCCGTTATGCTGCTCATGGTGCTGCTCAACGATGGTTATGATTTGTTTATTAATTCCTTCAATTTTTGCGATCATCTGCCCGGCCTTCTTCGGGTGGTCTTGAATCGCTTGATTGTATTTTTGATTACCAGTATTTTTCAAAATATCTTCAGGAATCTTAGCTTTGGCATAATCGTGCAGGATAGAACCCATATAGATATTTTCTAAAACAAACTGATGCCCATGACCTAAGAGCATCGCCATATAAACAGCGATATTGGCAACGTTCACACTATGGTCAGCAACCGAGTGGCTTTGCCTGGTCAATTTTGCCAACACCAATTGAGGAACTTTCTTCTTTCCTATGTCGTCAATGAAATCGGCAACCTGGTCTTGAAGGATAGTAACGGTTCCAGAATCAAGCTCAAGGTCAGCGAATGTTTCGAAAACGACTTCTTTAATTTCTTCCCTTTTTTCAGCCAACTCCCTATGCTCTTCACCGATTTGCTCAACAACCTCTTCGACAAGTTTTGCTTTAGAGGCCTTTAGCCAATCCATAACTTTTTTTACATCTTCAGTAAGTACAAAGAGGTCTTTTAAGTTTTTCGAAATAAAAAAATTATATTTCTCCGAGGGAATAGCGTCTTCTTGCTCTTTAAATTTAATAAATTTATCGCCGATTTTTAGATAAACATCGGCACAGAGGGGCTCATCAGGATTGATTTTCCCGATAGGTATAGGTGCGAATTTAGCCGGGTTTGTCTCAGTTGGTGACAAATATTCCTCCTGTCACTTATTGTACCTAGATAATATCCCGAAATCACTAGGAAAAGGCAGGTCATAGGGGACCATCAATCTTTTACCCATTGGATCTTTTCTGCTATAAGTACCCAAAATATAAAGTAAAGCAGGTAATTAGTGACGCTAAGCAAAAAGCCTTATAAAGGTACCCGGGATTTCTTTCCCCCTCTTAAAAGGGCCCAGAACTACTTATTTCAAAAAATGCAATATTGCGCCGAGTCCTTTGGTTATGAAAACTATACCGGCCCATTGCTAGAAGAAGTTGATCTCTATCGCGCCAAGTCTGGTGAAGAATTAATCAATGATCAAATTTATTCATTTATAGATCGTGGGAAAAGAGAAGTCGCCATAAGACCAGAAATGACTCCGACCTTGGCCAGGATGGTGGCCTCTATTCATCGTGAAGAAAGCAAGCCGTTGCGCTGGTACTCTATCCCTAATGTTTACCGTTACGAGAGACCTCAAAAAGGTCGGCTACGTGAACATTGGCAGCTCAATTGCGATATCTTTGGAGCGCCTGAACTTTACGGTGAAGCAGAAATAATTCAAGTTGCCGTCAACCTGATGAAAAGTTTCGGGGCAACAGAAAAACATTTCCAAATTTATATAAATGATCGACAGGCGGTTGATGCCCTTTTTAAGAGTGTTTTAAAAGCTGATGATGAGCTGGCCTATAAGCTTTATAAATTAGTCGATCGTTCCAAGAAAATCGATCGCCAAACATTAGAGAAGGATGCCAGCGAGTTAGGATTGAGCGCTAAGCAAAGAGAAGATTTTCTTAGCTATATAGATATAAAAGAATTCTCACAGCTTGCTGAATTATTAAAAAAGAATGGCCAAACAGAGTGCGCCGAACGGCTAACACTATTCATGAGTTTAATTTCAAATCTAGGCCTAGATAACTATGTGACCTTTGACCCTGCTATTGTTCGAGGCCTTGATTATTACACTGGCATCGTCTTTGAAATTTTTGATCTTAATCCAGAAAACCCTCGTGCCATCTCTGGAGGGGGCGCTTATGCCAACCTCCTACAAATATTTAAAGAGCCGGCACTTGCTGGATGCGGCTTTGGACTTGGTGATGTAACGCTTAGTGATTTTTTAAAAACACATAGGTTACTTCCTAGTTTTGATATTCCAGAGAATGACCTTTTTGTAACCTTTCAGGTTGAAGGTGCTGAGGCAACGAGCCTTGTTCTGGCAGCAGGTTTGAGGTCAAAGGGGCTAAAAGTTTTAAATGCCCTCTCTCCAACAAAAATTAAGAAAGTTTTTTCAATTGCAGAAAAAAAAGGCGCTCGCTTCATTACGCTAATTGGCGAGGACGAATTAAAAAACCAAAAAGTCCAAGTCAAGAATTTACAAAGCAAAGAACAGCAAGAGTTTAATATTGACGATATTGATAGCATCGCAAGTTTTTTAAATAAATAGGTACCAGTATGGCGAAGATCGAATTACCAAAGAAATATAAAAGTTTAGAAGTTGAAGAAAAGTGGGGAAAAGTCTGGAAAGATTCAGGTGTCTACCATTATGATCCTAGTGCTTCTAGAGAAAATACTTACGTAGTTGATACTCCCCCTCCTACTGTTTCAGGAAGCTTACATGTAGGGCATGTCTTTTCTTACACACAGACAGATGTTGTTGTTCGCTATCAAAGAATGCTTGGAAAAAATATCTTCTACCCAATGGGCTGGGACGATAACGGGCTTCCGACAGAAAGACGAGTCCAAGGACTATTTGGTATCAAATGCCTTCCTACACTTCCTTACGATGAAAATTTTAAGCCAGAGATAGTTCCACAGAAAAAAGGTAAGAGAATAGTACAGAAAGAAATTTCTCGCCAAAATTTCCTGGAAACTTGTGAAATGCAAACAGGTGAAGACGAGAAAAAATATGAACAGCTTTGGCGCCACCTGGGTCTATCAATAGATTGGAATCAACAATACGAAACTATTAATAAACACTCTCAAACCGTTAGCCAAAATTCGTTTCTTGATCTGAATTCCAAAGGTTTCGTCTACAGCATTGATTCACCCACCATGTGGGATACCACCTTTCAGACTGCAGTAGCACAAGCTGAAGTAGAAGAGCGAGAGCGCCAATCGGCCTACCATGACATAGTGATTGCCAGCGAATCTGGTGAGGAATTTGTAATCTCGACTACAAGGCCAGAATTATTACCGGCCTGTGTAGCAATCGTTGCCCATCCTGATGATGAGCGCTACCAGAAATTTTTTGGCAGTTCGGCGATTACTCCATTATTCAAGTCCAAGGTCCCCATCCTGCCAGCGGAGCATGCCGATCCTGAAAAGGGCACTGGTATTTTAATGGTCTGTACTTTTGGCGATGTTCACGATTTAGATTTCTGGAAAAAAGGCAATGTGCCACTTAAGCAAATTATAGGCCGTGATGGAAAATTAATGGATATTGCCTTTGGTGAGGGAGTATTTGTTTCTGAAGAGCCAAGTGCTGCCAACCAGGTAATGAGTCAGCTAAAAGGCCTCTATGTTAAACAGGCACGGCGAAAAATATGTGAGCTGCTATCAGAGGTCGGAGCACTCAAGGGTGACTCTAAGCCGACTCAGCAATTTGTAAAATATTATGAAAAAGGTGATGAGCCTCTTGAATATATTTCCACCCGCCAGTGGTTTATTAAAATTTTAGAAAACAAAGAACCACTTCTGGCCCAAGGGCGGAAAGTTGTTTGGCATCCAAGTCATATGATTAAACGTTTTGAACAATGGGTAGAAGGGCTTAATCAAGATTGGTGTGTCAGCAGGCAACGCTTCTTTGGCGTTCCTTTTCCCATTTGGTACCCACTAAATGGTGAGGGCGAACCAGATTACGAAAACCCTATTTTTGCAAAAAAAGAAACTCTGCCGGTTGATCCCCTTGCAGATTGTCCTCCAGGCTATACTAGTCAGCAACGCAACCAACCTGGTGGCTTTATTGGCGATCCCGACGTGATGGATACTTGGGCCACCTCTTCTTGTACTCCCCAAATTTCTAGCCATTGGGGGATAGATGAAAAACGCCACAACTCTCTTTTTCCGGCCGACCTAAGACCTCAGGCCCACGAAATAATTCGAACCTGGGCCTTCTATACAATTACTAAAGCATGGATGCATGAAGAAAAAATTCCATGGGAAAATATCGCGATCTCTGGCTGGGTGGTCAATCCAGATCGAGAAAAGATGTCTAAATCTAAAGGTAATACTGTTACACCAGAAGATTTGATTACCCAATACAGTGCCGACGCACTAAGATACTGGGCCTCAAAGGCACGCCTAGGCACCGACACTATTTATGATGAAAATGTTTTCAAAGTAGGCCAACGACTATCTACTAAAATATTTAACGCTTCTAAATTTGTGATGATGCAATTGTCAGATGATTCAGAAACAACTAAAGACCTTAGCTGGGACCTGAGCAGCATTAAAGAGCCGGTTGATCTCGTTTGGGTTTCAAGAATGAATCAACTTTTGATAAACGCCAAGAAACTCTTTTCAGAATACGACTACGCTGTCGCCCTTTCACAGATCGAAACCAGCTTTTGGGAATTCTGTGATCTCTATGTGGAGCTGGTAAAAACCCGTGCCTATAAGCAAAAGGAATCTGCTGCTGGCCTTTCTGCTCTTGCCACTCTCGAGTGGACCCTACAAAATTTTCTGCAATTATTTGCTCCCGTACTTCCCTATATTACTGAAGAAGTCTGGAGCTGGCATTACGCTGAAAAAAATGGCGAAGCCTCAATTCATACCTCTTCCTGGCCGACCCCAATAGAATTGGCAAAAATTGAAATTTCGGCGACTAATAATGAGGCCGATTTAATAGGCCTCACCAAAGAAATTATGAATGCCGTACGTGGAGAAAAATCGAAAGCTCAAAAAAATCTTCGCTGGCCTGTTGAAACTATTAGCGTCTGCGGAGAGAAGCCCAATCTTGAAAAACTGAAACTAGTGGAAGAAGACCTGATTCAATCCTGCAGCTTAAAAAATTCAATAGAGTATCAAGAAGGCCAAAAGGCCGAAGATGGGCATTTCTCTATTACTGTCACTTTGGCCGAAACCAACGACTAGAGTTTCATTTGTAGATGCAGGTAATCGACCACTTGATTGAGATCCGTCGGTGTAGAGCTCTCCTCTGGACCAATAATTTTTGAAACATTTTCATAATCATGCTCAATAAGATGGGGATGAGTTTTAAAATACTCAATAAAGGGAACCTGACCTACTTGAGTAGTCCAAATAAAAGAGCTGACTCCTAGGTAGGAAGAGGCTTGGCCACACCAAATTTGGTTACAGAGAACACCTTTGGAATGAATCACGATATCTGAAAATTCAGAATGGCTCCCCTTGCGATAGAGATACTGGTTTTTAGAAGGTAGATTCTTAACAAAATCTTGAATCTCCAGCGACGCGCTAAAATCCCAAATCATAAAACGTTGTTCTTCAAATTTATTAAAAAGTTGCTCCCAAAATAAACTTTTCTCTATTAGGTTCTCAAGCACAACCATTATAAAAGGACCGGGCTCTTCCGCATGGAAAAAGTTCTCAGGAGGCTCTTCGCTGGCATTTCCCACTATTTTAAAATGTTCAAATTTAGTTTTAAGGTGATTTTCCAAAAGATTGAGATAATAAGTATCTTTTCTCAATTCAGAAGGAGCCTCAAAACTCTGGGTCAATAGTAATTTATTGAGTGAATTTACATAGCTGACCCGCTCTTTTGCTTTAAAAGAGTGGCCTATAAACGCTGAAAGAAAGGTCATCTCTAAATCCAAAAAAAGCTCTATATTAAAAGCATCTATAGTTGAATTCGCAAATTTATGGATACCAAATACATTTTTCTGTTCTTTTGTAATCGGAAATACATTTATTTTTTCGGGAAGAAATTCAAATAACCCTTCTTGCCCTTGCTCACAGATAATATTTAATTGTGGCTCCTCAAAAATTTCAAGTACCTTATGAATAAATGGGAAGGAAGAAATTACATCTTCCTCTAGTAGTGGTGCCTTAATTAAGATTTTAATCATTAAGAAAGTGTCCTTTGGCCATTTGATCTAGAGAATAGCACTGTAAAATAAATAACCCCATAGGGCAGTGCTAATAAATTTACAAATGGAATCGTAATAAGACTTAGAAAGATCGCTCCCGAAAAGCCATAGGTGAAAAAATTATTTTTTACGTCTCCCAGGCAATTTGAGAATTTAAAAGTATGGCGGCTCCATGAATAATCAAGAAAACTGACCGCTAGCAAAAATGCAGAAATGATGACACTGACTGGAGCGAGTATAGGAAAAAAGCTTAAGCCAAAGGCGACTGCCGTCAAAATTAAGATAAACGAGACTTTTTTTAATTCGTTAATTAAAGTAAACAAGGCCCTACCCATTACTTTTTTCAAAGTAATCGAAAGTGCCTCCGGTTCTTCGCCACCCATAATTTTTTCAACTCTTGTACTAATAAGATCATTAAAAGGGCATGCGAAAATAGAGACCACTAAAACGAAAGTAAAATTAACAACAAAGTACATTATGATAGAGAGTATGGCGGTAAGAACCCAAGTGAGGACGGTACCCAAAGTCCCTGCGCTTAAATTACCTTCGATCCAGCCTTGTCCCCAAGCGCGTACGTCGGTAAAAATCCAATCTCCTAAAAAATAATAAAGAGCTATCCCGACAAAAACGGGAACTGCGCTGAAAAGTATAATTATTTTATCTTTTCGAAAAACGCCCAATGCTTCTCCGAAACTTTTAATCATTAAACCCATATTATTTCTCCCAATTTTTAGGACAGGTAAAAACAAACTCTGATAATGCATTAAAATCTTCTAATTCCGGTTTGGCCGGTATCGCAAGCACTACTTCGCCGAAATTTTTCCAATTCAAGCTTTTAAAAAGTAGCTCGCTTTCGATATTCAACTCGCGGCATTTTTTTACTTTATCTTTGGCACGTGAGATTTGCCCTCTAGCACCTAGAATTTTATCATCTTGATAATGGTAGAGCGCGTTGCCCGCCAAAATAACCGCCCAATAAATATAGCGAATATTATCACCCCTGGCCTCTAGCCAATGGTCTTCAAGCTCCTCGTGACATTCCCAATACTTGCCAGCATTGAATAAAAGAATCCCCTCTTTCATCGTCGCTAAATGTTCTGCTGCAAAATTTCCCAAGGCGCTTCTCCACTGCTGTTATTTTAGCAAAAGTCTCGGCCAGGTGATATAAAATAGGCTGACTACTAGACTCTGAAGACTCTTTAAAGGCTGGATGACTATGAGCGGCAATGCCGATGAAATTACAAGAACACTTGTTCCCGAGTATATTCGGAACTTAAAAGTTTACCAGGCCGGTAAACCGATTGAAGAATTGGCGAGAGAAAAAGGGCTGACAAATATTTCGAAACTTGCCAGTAATGAAAACCCTCTCGGTCCATCGCCCTATGCTATTCGTGAAATGACGAGAGGACTTTGGGACCTTCATCGCTATCCCGACATGCACGCTTATAATCTAAAAAAGGCCTTATCTGATCTCTATGATCTAAAGCTTACTAATATTATCTTAGGCAACGGTAGCGAGGGAATTATGGCCTATATCGCCCGCGCCTTCTTAAAGCCGGGAGACGAAGTTCTCACTAGCGAGAATACTTTTATTGGCTTCTACATACTTGCTCGAAGTGTTGGCGCTAGCCTCAACTGCGTTCCTCTTAATAAGGAATATGGTTACGATACTGATGCCATGGCAAAGGCCATTGGACCTAAAACCAAAGTCATCTATATCGCCAATCCAAATAATCCCACTGGCACTTATATTACAAAGAAAGAATTCGACCAACTTATGAGTTTTGTTCCTGAGCATGTCTTAGTCATTTTAGACGAAGCTTATTTTGAATTTGCTAAAGATCAAGCGGACTACCCAGACTCTATGGATTATCGCTATGACAATGTCATTACTCTTCGAACCTTTTCAAAGGCCTATGGCCTCTCTGGAATTCGAGTGGGATACGGATTTGCTCATGAGAATTTGATTTCAAACCTTAGTAAAGTGAAACTGCCATTTGAGCCTAACCTGATTGCCCAGCTAGGTGCTAAGGGTGCATTAGAAGATAAGCCTCACCTGACTCGGACTCTCACTAATAATAAAAAACGTTATCAAAAACTTTTTAATTACCTAGAAGAGAAAAAGCTCAACCCAATCAAATCGATTACTAACTTTATAACCTTTAAGACTGGTTCTTTCGAGGCCAGTGAGTTTCTCTTTGATGAATTACTAAATCGAGGCGTTATTATTCGCTCCCTTAAGGCCAATGAAATGCCTGAGTATGTTCGAATCTCACTTGGTACCAAAGCCGAAATGGAACATTTTTATACTGCAATGGAAGAGGTTTTTCCTCTCTATCAAAAACAGTTCATGGTGGAAAAATGAAAATTTGTCATTACCGATCGAGTACCCTTTTCTCTCCCCATTCGCGCATGGGAATTCTAACCGATGGTGGAGAAATAATTGACCCTGCACTAGTATGGTCTGCCGAATTCGAGAAACGTGGCCATCATAACCACCTCGAACGTGGAGAGCATCGCAATCCATCTTCACTCTATAATTATTTGAGAATCTCTAGAAACCCCATCGAAGAGCTGCAAGAAACCTTGGAACTTTATAAAAAGTTGGCCGTGGATCAGCAAGTCCACCCGCTTAGCTTTAAGGGTGATCTAAAACTAGATTCTCCCTTAGACAAGATAAATTGTTACCGCGATTTCTATGCCCATGAAAAACATGTAGCGGTTGGCTTTAAGAAAAGAAATGAACCGATTCCGGAAGCCTGGTACCAAATACCCGCCTATTATAAAGGCGCCACCACAGGTTTTATTGGCAATCAAGATGAAGTTCTTTGGCCCTCTTATACCGATATTTTAGATTACGAATTAGAACTTGGCCTGGTGGTTGGCAGAGATGGATATAATCTAAATCAAAAAGAGGCCAATAAGCATATTTTCGGTTTTACGATTCTCAATGATATCTCGGCCAGGGATATTCAGAAAAAAGAAATGGCAGTTCGCCTTGGTCCCGCTAAGGGAAAAGATTTCTGCTCAGTACTTGGGCCAGTGATCACAACCTACGACGAATTCAATTTTAAAGAACCCAATCTTAAAATGACGGCAACTATAAATGGAGAAAAATGGTCTGAAGGTCAATCTGGAGAGGCCCAGTTTTCTTGGGCAGAAATGCTAGAACATGTCTCTAAAGATGAGTGGCTACTTGCCACTGATCTTCTCGGAAGCGGTACTGTTGGAACAGGCTGCGGGCTTGAACTCGATAAGTGGATTAAACCCGGCGATAAAATTGAACTTGAAGTAGAAAAAATTGGAACACTATCAAATACAATTGGTAATAAGAAAAAATAAGGAATAACTATGCTCTCTTTTGATACCGACGGGGATTTCACCAATAATTATAAATTCTTAATTGGAAGCATTCTTCCTCGACCTATAGCTTTCGTCTCAACTTTAAATGAAGACGGCAGTAATAACTTGGCGCCCTTTTCCTTTTTTACAGCGATAAGTGCAAAACCTATGATTGTCGCCTTCTCACCCTTAATACGCTCCTCAACTGGAAAAATGAAAGACACTCCGATTAATATTTTAAAAAATGGGGAGTTTGTAATTAATATCGTATCTGAGCAAATAGCCAATCAAGTCAACCTCTGCGCCAGCGAATTGGCCTATGGGGAAGACGAGTTCCTTAAGTCAAAGCTAACCGCTATAGATTCTGAAATTGTAAAACCTAAGCGAGTAAAAGAAAGCCTTGTGCATTTCGAGTGTAAGTTTCGTGACAACTTGTCATACGGCGACGGAATAGGTGCCGGCCAAATCATCACGGGAGAAGTAGTCAAAGTCCATGTAGCAGAAGAGATCTACCAAGAAGGTCGAATCCTCACAGATAAGCTAAACCCCCTTGGTCGAGGGGCCGGGAATGATTGGATAAAGTGCAACGACCGCATTCAATTAGAACGCTTAACTGCACAAATCCAGAAGTAAGGGTCTGCAGTTACTTTTCAGTAACTGTGACATCCTCAATAATTTTTTCGAATGTTTTTTCTTCGCGAATAGCATACATAAGATTCTTCTTCAGTTTTTCATCAGAAGAATAGTATTGCTTAACTTGAGCAACTTCCATTCCTGAACCAGCTGACATCTCTGCAAGTTTGGCATCAAAGTCAGAGTCAGAAGTTTCTACATTGTATTTCTTGGCCAGGTTATCAAGAACTAATCCAGACTTGACTTGAAAAGTGGCTTTTACGTCGAGGTCGTCGCTCCATTTCTCAAAGTACTCGGTCATCATGTCTTCATTAAACCCTTGTTGTTGTAGAGTTTTCGTAACATCTTCTTTTAGGTAGGTTTTCTGTTGAGTAACAAGAGTATTAGGAACATCAAATTCGTTATCACCAATAATCTTTTCTAGAATTTCTTGATGAAGTTTTTCTTGAGAGGCACGATTTTTCTGTTGTGTCATGCTCTCTCTATTTTTGGTATAGAAATCATCAGAGGAGTCAAATCCAAATTCTTTTGCAAGCTCATCTGTGAATTCAGGAAGTTTCTTTTCTTTAATTTCAAGAAGTTTTACTTCGAATACTACTTTAGCATTTTGAAGTTCTGCGGCTTGGTAGTTCTCAGGAAAAGTGACGTCAATAGAGCGGTCTTCACCTGCTTTCATGCCTATGGCACCTTCTTCAAAACCAGGGATAAATTGGCCAGAACCAATTTCAAGCAAGAATTCTTCACCTTTCATATTCTCAGGTTTTTCTCCGCCTTCTGTGATCCCTTGAAAGTTGATAACCGCTGTTTGGCCTTTTTCTAATTTGGCTTCAGCATCTTTGACTTCAAGAAGTTCTGCTTTTGAACTAAGGTAATTATTTTTAAGTGTTTCTATTTCTTCATCAGCTACTTCAATTTTTTCTTTTGAAAAAGTAAGACCTGAAAAGTCTTTAAGTTCTACAGTTGGGAAAACCTCAACCATGGCGTCAAAGCTAACCGAAGTTCCACTTTCGTATTTCATATTTTCAAAAGACGGGTAACCAACAACTCGTAAGTCCTCTTTAGTTACTGCTTCAAAAAATTTATTTTGTACAAAATCGTTAAGGGCATCAGATTCAAGTTGAGGACCGTAAATTTTTTCGATCATTTGAAGAGGTGCTTTACCTTTTCTAAAACCTTTCATATTTGTAGATTTTTGTTTTTTTAAGACTGCCGCTTTGATTTCGGTTGTGAGATCGAGAGCTTCAAAATTAAAGGCGATTTTCTTAGTACAGCCATTAACTGATTCAACTGAATAGGACATAAATTTTCCCTTTTGACGTTTTGCGTAAAGTTTACGGTATTAAGAGGTGAAAATAGCCAGAAAGGCCTAAAAAGTCAATTTGAAGGGTAAACTACTTCGGCCAAATAGAGCCCCTCGGGAGGGGCGA
>JABGVH010000149.1 GCA_018646195.1 Halobacteriovoraceae bacterium | reverse complement strand
GGTGGGAGTGCCGTCTTCGTTTTTGGGGGGCATGCAGGTGTCGAGATCGCAGCCCTCTTCGGCGTAGAAGAGGATGTCTTCGGCATTTTCGATGACGTCACTCTGAGTGGCGAAGCTTGGGATTTCATCTTGCCTTGAATGGTGGCAGCGCAGGCAGCTCTTATCGATGAAGTTCTGCTTAAGGCTCTGGTAATTGGCGGCGAGAGGCAGTAGTTGTAATTCTTCCTTTTCAGAGAATCGCAACTCCCCCTTATCGGGCTTCATGAAACCCAGACAAGAGGAGAGCGCGATGAGAGAAAGCACTAACAAAATATTTTTAACGGAAAATTCCATGACCTTTCTTTCTTAAGGCATTCATTGCCTTTAATATTTCTAGCGCCTCGGGCTGGGCCATTGGCTCAGTGAGGAAGGCGTCTTGTAATAGGATCGCCTGTTCTAATAGCTTTGTCAGCAAGCCACGGTAGCGGGCCACCACTACGCTGTCAGTTGGATCGACTGCTGGAGGCAAGAGTTCGGAGGCGACTCTAATGGAGTCTACTAATTTTTCAACCACTAGTTGGCTCTCGCTAGAATTATTGCCTTTCCTGGCGGCTTTAAAGCTGGCCTTGAATCCCCGTCCAATACTCGCCATAACTGGCTTGAGCTGACTATCTTCCGCCCGCACCTGAGTTGAGATTAAAAAACCGAAAATCATAAGTCCTAAAGTAAAAATCCGCATAATGGCCTCCTTCTGAGCAGTCGCGTCACTATTGGGTATAGCAGCTAGAAAGTATTCTTGAAATAGCCTAAAATGAATAGTAGATATAGCTAAAAGGAATACCATATGGGCCCGCTTCAGAAAGAATATCAGTATTTTTTAGTCCTCTGCGAAAGCTTGAGCATCTCAAGGGCGGCAGAGGTTTTGGGAATGCAGCAGGGAAGCCTGTCGAAGTCCTTAAAGAAGCTGGAATCCTCGCTGGAAGAAAAACTCTTTATAAGGAAGGGGCGGGGGCTACTACTAACCGACTTTGGCCGCATGATTCAGGGGCAGGTACTGGAAGTCTCAGAGAAGTGGCAGCAGGATCTTTCGGAAAAGCGCCAAAACCTAGGAGAACTCTCCGGTCAGTTTAAAATTGGAACACACTCCACTATAGCGGTTGATCACCTCTCGACAAAACTGCCAAGGCTGGCGGAAAAGTATCAACGAATTAATCTCGACCTAGTCTTTAAACGCTCCAATGATATTACCCGGGATATTTTAAATTTCGAATTGGACTTTGGCTTTGTCGCCAATCCAATACCTCACCCAAGTCTGATTATAAAAAAACTCAATAAAGAATTTGCCAGTGCCTGGTGTAAAAATCCTAAAGAACATAAGAAAGTTATCTACTACAATCCGGAGATGATTCAAATCTCAAAACTTTTAAAAAAATATACCGGTTACAAACACTTCCCGATAAAAGACTACGAAGTGCTGGCGAGTTTTGCCGCCAAATCAAATGGGGTCTGCATCCTACCTTCACCGGTCGCCGCTCGCTATAAAAGCCTCAAGCAATTGGGTCCAAAGCTAGTCGAAATTAATCTCTGCTTAGTCTGTCATTCAGAACGCCCTAAAACTCCAGCCTTTAGGACCTTATTAAAAGAGCTGGCGCTTTAGTTAATTAATAGACATCACAAAGCCATCGCGGTCGCCGAGATAGGTTCGTTTTTCAAATTGAATGCTGGAATTTTCTGACTGCAGCTGCTGATAGAGCTCGCTGCTTAGAGAGAGCTCATTGGAATTAGAAATCGCTTGTAGCTTGGCCGAAATATTGACGTTATTTCCAAAGTAGTCGATGCCGGTATTAAAATTGACCGCGATCACCTGGCCCTGATGAACTGAGTAGCGCAGGGTGAAATCAATATCGCTACTCTCTTTTATTTCTTGCGAGATAGCGCGGGAAATTTCAATCACGTCGTCAAGGCTTCGCAAGGTCGCCATCACGCAATCACCAATTGTTTTGATGATAATGCCCTTCTTGGCAAAGATATGTTTTTGAATAATTTTAAAATGCTCATTAATTTGGCGGTAGGCCTCTTTGTCCCCCACCTTTGCGTAAAATTTTGTCGAGTCCACTACGTCGGTAAAAAGTATAATCTGATCGGGAAGTTTTAGCTGAACTCCGTCTGATAATTTTTCATTCTTATAGAGCTTTCTAAATTTAATATTATTAAAAATATGCAGAGGACTTAGGTAATACGGCGGAAGGCTTAAGCTTTCAAAAACATAACTCGATTTTGTGCTGTCGCCATTAGTAATTGAAAGGACAATTTTATTCCCCACCTGATCATAAGTCGCCGAGCTTAGACCGTCCCACTCAAATTCTTTACCCACAGAATCAGAACTTGAGAAAATTAGATTTTCCTTCTTACCTATTATTCTTAGTCGGTATAGACTCTCCGGCAACTCAAATTCGAGTTTTATTTTCTCGCCCAGTTCCAGCTCGTCTTGAAAAAGAATATGCTGTTTTTTAAAAGGCTCACCTGCGCAGTAGGAGATATTTTGAACTTCGCGAAGACTGGGGCTAATTTTAAAAGTGACGTCGATAATATCGATATCATTTAACTCAAAAGTCAGAGCGCAAGGGGTGCAGTGATTGATCTGCAATAGGTCTTCCAATTCATTATTTCGCGAGCGGGTGCCTTTGCAATGGGGGCAAAGGACATCCCAACAAATTTCAAAAAAACCCGCCTTGGAGGCAATTAAGAAATTATCTATAAGCGTATCTAAGTCGTATCCCCAAGTTGTAACTAGTTTTGGCAATTGGATGCGGTAAACTTCATCATCGTCGGCCTGGTAAATTAGCTGGCCCATAAGCTCGGCCAGTGGCTTTTCTATTCCGGCGTTGATCAACCTTTTTGAAGCGCGGTGGGCGTGCTCGCCAATTCCCTTTATTAAACTCTGATGCTTACTTTGAATGGCAACCAGCTCTCTGACTACCTTTTCAATTTTTTTCCCAAAGCTATTAAAAGTCGAATTTAGCAAGAATTTTAAAAGCCTGCTCTTGACCGCCACCTCGTAATAAAAGGTCACCCGGTGCTGATTTTCCCGCTCACCTCTTTCAAAGTGAAAGACCGCGTGTTCATTTTTCATAGCGCCGACATGGTGTTCCCGATTGGCGATAATATGGCGACCGAAAACCCAGCGCCAAGGATACTCCTCCCAATAAGTTGGGATGAATCCTAGGAATTTTGTTTTTATAAAAAGATGGCCATCGATTTCCGTCTCTAGGCGCCGTGGTACTTGTAGCTTTTTATTAACTAAGGAGGTATTAGAAATGGTTTTAAAAATTAAATCGAGGGGGCACTCGATTAGGAACTCGTAAGCTCCTTTATAAGTAATATTTTTTGAATTATCAAAAGGATTGGGATACTTCGCAGTAAAAAAGTTAAGCCGATCGGCGGTACTCAAGACTGTTCCTTTAAGATCTCTTGAACCATCTTTAAAACTTCCTCCCCAAAAGGATTATCCCCCATACACTCACTGCGGTGGTGGTAGAGAATTTCGCGTTGACTATTTAAAAAGACGATTCCAGACTGCTGAAAATTACTGCCCTCTATCGCCTTATTCCTAAAGCCCTCGCGGTAGGCGCGGATGGCATTTTTAACTGAGTTGATACTAAGAACTGAAGCTACACTTCGCTTTAGCCCCAGGTAGGCGTGCAGCTTTAAGCTGGGTTCAGTTAAGACCGAAACTTGCTTACCTTCCAGTCCGCGCTTTTTAATAAAGCCCTCAATTGCTGGGTACTTACCATTGCCAATAAAGACAATATTAATTCCCAGCCCCCGCAACTGATCAATCACTGGAACAAAGTGCTCGACGTACTCGGCGCAGGAGATACAGCCAAAGTGGCGGATCAGCGAAATCAGACACGGCCCCTCCCCTAAGTATTCCTCAAGGGGAAGCTCGCGGCCTAGTAAATCCGTGACATTGACCTTGAGGGCACTTTGTAAATCTAGGGATTGGGATTCTGCTGCTGTTATTTCTGCCTCTTTATAGGGTGGATATGCTGGGAATACCCCTATTATAGCAGAAGCCGGCCGCCACCAATATCCAGACACTTCCGGCCAAAAGTTGGCCCGATTTTCGCTATATGAAAGGAGAGAAAATTAACCGGAGAGGAAAAGTTCATGGGCAAGACTATTAAATACTTGATTTTATTAGGTTTCTTAACCCTTAGCATCGGCAGCGCCAGCGCTAAGAAGCTGACCCGCCACGACTGCTTGTACAAAAAGAATACTATTTGTCGAAAATTGGTCACGCTCAAAAAAGACATGGACCATAAAGTGGCCTATAAGCTTTCCAATAAGTTCTATAAGGCCGCCAAGAAATTCAAGCTCAACCCAGATTTACTGATTTCCATCGCTTTCCAAGAGAGTGGTTTTGACCCGCAAATTGTCAGGGAGTCAACTGGACTCAGTTTGGATGAAGAAACTCTGAAGTATAAAGAAGTCAGTATCGGTTCCGATTTCTGCCTCATGCAGATTAATATTCAAAACATTAAAAAGATGAAATTAGACGTCGATAAGCTACTCAATAATCCTACCTATTGCTTAAAGGCCGGAGCGACGATCCTATCTCAGATTAAAAAGAAGTACTCAGAAGATGAGGAGTTTTGGTGGACCCGCTACAATGCCCGCCACGAACTCAAGCGAGAGATCTACTACAACCACGTCTCCCGCCACTTAGATAAATTAGAAGAATATAATTACGATCAGAACCAACGTTCCATGGCCTCTGAGTAGACTAGATTAGAATAAGTACTTACTTGCACTCGGCAGCTTCCGGATGGCAGCGGCAGACATCATGATGGGGGTGAGTCTTTGAAAAGTCACGACGGTAGCTCGATTTGTTGACGTCGTGCTGGAGGCCCTCTCCAGTGCTAATTTTATAGGTTCTAATTCCCAAATTGACCAACTGCTCGACAGAGTCATCGTAGCAGCCTCGAAAATTATTATTCATATCTTTGAAGCGATTGATAACTGCGTTCATATTCTTTTTAAAATTGGAGCTATCGGCACAGGCCAGCGCTCCTACCATGGCGCTTCCGCCGGCGTAGGATGCTATAAAATAATTCAATTCGCGCATGGGAACTTCCCCCAATAGCGCTGAATAGCTTCCCGCTACATTGGGACCGTGCCCGGCAATGATGCCAGCACTGACACCCATTTCTGCGATATCACAACCGGTTATGCCCTCGTGAAAAGCAGTCATGACATTTAAAAGAGTAGGGCCCTCGACATAATCGACGATCGAACCGAGGTCATTTTTTATCAAGCTCCCTAACGAGGCAGTTTTATTATCTTCACCTCTCTCAATTATTTCCTTAAACAACCCCTTCAAAGTTTGATTTTCTTCAATGCCGTAATCGATTTCTTCAAGTTCTTTCTCGCTAAATTGGGCGACGATTCCACTGCCCATGAACTTTGCGAAGAGTAAAAATGAAGCCTTGCTCGAATCACTCAAGGCACTGTCATTTTTAACTTTAGCGACATAGCCCAATAGCTCATCTTTAAACTTGGCCTTGTCCTCTTCGTTAAATTTCTGAAGCCGGTTAAGAAAGGCATTGGGATCAATTCCAAGACCATAAGAAACATTGGCCCCGAGCAAAAACTTTACACTGGCACCAAGACTTAATCGTGCTCCCCCAAGCGAGAAGAGTCCTCTTTTACAACCAAGATAAACTCTCCCTTTAGCTGCCGCCCCTACTCCCAGAGTTGCGCTGGCCTTGATCGAAGTTTTACAAAAAAATTGATAACAACTATTAGGGGCCTGACCTCTTAAAGCAATTGTTAAATTAGAGGTAACCCCTACTCCGGCATCGGCGTTAATGCTTAGGTCGAGTCCTACCCCATCGGCAATATTAGTAATTCCCATCGCTTCAAATAATCCATAAGCGCCTTCAATGTCTTCGGCCATGGCAATTTTTCTTGCGGAGTCACCTTCGCAAATGCCCTGGACAATTGTCATGATGCTATCTGAAAATTCTTGAATGGGATTTTCTATATACTGATCGTAGAGGCAGCCGTATTTAACATCTGAAAGGCCAAGAGTTAAAACACTGAGGTGGGAATCATGCGCCTGCTTATCGGCCCTGGCCTTTTCTTTTTCTCCGGAGGCATAGAATTTCTTATAGCGATTTCCTATCTCATCCATTTTTTCTTGGCTCAACTTATCAGGAAAAAGCTCTTTGGCACGAGAGGCGCATTGAATGCCTTTTTTATTCCAACAGGATAATCTCTCATTACTAATTTTTGTTTGGCGGTTTAAAAAATAGTAATCAAATTCGTACCAGGATTGCTTAATTGAATTGGGATCATGTTTGGAAAAACAGGCCTTGCGACCGATTGTCAGGCAATCGGAAAAATAGGATTCTGCTTTGGAACTACCTGAAACCATTGGGCAGTAAAGAAGACTAAATAACACTAAGATAAGGCTGACTCTCACACTAGCTTATCGGAATTTGGGCCCTTGCCGTTAATTAAAAAACAAAGGGCTTACTTTCCATTGGGAAAACAACCTGTAGCAGACCGCTCTCTTCTAGTACCGCCGTTTCTAGCTCAGTGACATTATGTCCAGAGCAACCGAGCTCCGCCTTAACGCCACTAAATTTGACAGTTATGCTGGGCCCAACATTGATCTTGCTACCAGCGATTACCGGGTGGCTGATTTGATGGGCCTCTTTATGACTGACACTTGAGACTGTAAGCTCAGTGCCTTTTTCAATATGACTAAGACCACGGGATTGCTTGCCAAATTTTAAACGGCAGCGACCATCCGCCAATCGCAGGCCCTTTTGGCCTTCACTGAGACCGACCCTTTTGGCGAAGATCAGCCGGGTCCCGCGGTACATCTCAGAGATCTGGGTTTCCTTGCCCTCAGTACTGGCCATTACTGTAGTGATTGAAAGGCATAATAGGGCGCTGGTGAGCAGGGCGGTGGCGTTCATGGTGGTCTCCTAATAGTGGTTCAAGGCCATTCTGCCATATCTAAGGCCTCGAACTAGTCGATCGAAATCTTTACTTGCCCCCTAACTCACTGTTTTTACTTGTTTTTACGCATTAAGTCAAAAAGCGTGAAACTTTTTCACACCCCCGCTCGTCTCCTTAATAACCAAACACATGGAAAGATCAGTTCTTGCTCCCGTATCCTCAACTGAACCTGTCATTCCTAAAACATTGAAGGGAGTAAGTTATGAAGAATCTAATTCTAGTATGTGCCTTAATTTTATCTACAAGTTCGGCCTTTGCAGGAACCTTTTATGGTGAAGCCACAGTCGACATCTATGACGGACAGGGAACCTTTATGGACCGTGAACAAGTTAAGTACACCGGCGAAACTTTTAAAAGAAGGTCACGCCTGATCTCGGCGCTTAATTTTGAAACATACGGACCAACACTGATTAAACTAAAAAGATCTCGAGGAAATATCATCTTCCGCGGACAGAAATTTGGCGCCAGAACGGCGGTTTATAAGAACCACCTTTTCATGGGCGTTTATAAGAAAGTTCGCATCATGCCAGCTTGTTATAATGGTGGTGGCCAAACTCGTCCGGTTGAAGTGGACCCGCGAAAGAATTCGCTTTCAAATGCTGATCTTTCTAATAGCGACGCCAGCATCCTTCCAATAGATTGCCCTGATACTCCAACAGTATCGAAGCAACTTGTTGCCATCTTAGTTTTTAAGAATTTTGATGGAACTGCTGACGTAGACCCAACAGTTTTAAATGACGAAAAAATAAGCGACGTACTTTTAAATTACTAATCGCTAAATAGAAACCACGTTTTCCAAAAGAAGGGACTTACCAGAGTCCCTTTTTTTATTTCTAATGAACTTACAAGGATATTTTTAAGAGCGCTAGTAAACCACCCGAAATAAAGACTGTCATCACCAGCGATAGAGAAACCATGGTTGCAACTTTACCTGGTTTTTTGAGGCGTACAATAAAGTGGTAGCCAAAAGTCCAAATAAAAGTCCCTGCGAAACTGGCGATAAGTATCGTTATAAGATTTTCTTCAGCCTCGGGAAAAGATTCAATAACCCAGGCCTTCAATGGCACTGCCACCGACCTAAAATCCGGGGCGTCGAAAAATCCATAGGCCATGCAGAGGGCGCCAAACCACGCCGCGCTGGCGAGCACTAAGAATGGAATCATGCCCCTGGTATTAACCGGTCCGTCATTACTTTCGATCTTGCCAAAGAAGGCAAGTACCCAGGCGACAGACAACATAAATCCTGAAATCAGAAAAGGAAAAATCATTACTGAATTATAGCACTTAAACTTTGGAGATAATTTCCAAATAGCTGCTAAATAGTGAGATTTCCGTAATACAGCTCTATAGCTTCTACAGACCCCCTTGCCGGAGTCTTTCTTAGTCTCGTACAGCTTCTGGGTTACAAATCTTCGGGAGAAAAAATGAAAGCTGTAAAATGGCTCTTGGCCATCGTTTTAACTTTTAGCGCCACTCAATCTATCGCTGAAAGCTGTAAAGTCTATAATTCAAAACAAGCACTGACTTGCCTTACAAGTCTCGCCAACGAAACTCACGGAGAGGGAGAACTTCCCAATTCAATCGGAATTACGCGGCAAAAAGCTGGCTTTTTAGCTTTTAAAGCTCTTCTTAATGAAAGTGGAATAACAGGTAGTAAAAAGAAAAAAGTTTTAAAGACCCTTAAAAAGGCAGCTTATGTCGCCACCGTTATGGTGCATTTTGACGAAGACGAAATTCACTACTACGCCATTAATCGCGGAAAAAAAGTTACTCCTAAAAAAATCCTCAGTATTTCACTGGTTGACGTCTCTTACGATTACCCACGAACTCTGACTAAAGACCCAGGACTTTTCGCACTAGCGCTAACTGATATTGAAGATTGGCATTACGACCAATTGGCAGACGCCGCTGACGAGGTTGAAGAGCAACCGAATAAGGGATTTTACACCGCAACTGTAAAAAGTGGAGAAGAAGTGAAATGGCTCGCGGGCCTGAACGAAGATGCTTTTAACTATAGCTCTCAAGAAGATGCTCAAGCGGGCGTCAAATTTTGTACAGTTCTCTCACTTAAAGAAGTTTGTTCAGAGCTTAAGGCCTTCGTAGCTGAGGCCCAGGCCCAGTACTCTGATGGCGGGCACTCTACTATCGAGAATCTCAAGTGCAGGAAACGTGGCAAAACTGTCTACGCCTCTTATAAACTATCTCACGATTGGGGCGACGAATTCAACGTCAAAAGAAAAATCAAAGCATGTCCTGCAGCGCTCTAGCTTAACCCTTTGACTAGGGCTAGAATAGAGTCAATGAATCGAGACGATGAAAAAAAATATACTAGCGAAATCAAAAGGCTAATGGGTCATGGCGAGCAATTGCGCGCCTATGATCTCTGTTGCCAGGCCTTAGAAGAATTCCCCGACGCTACTAGCATTAAGCACCTGGCCTGTCTGGCGCTGGCCCGCTCAGGTGCTACTTCACAGGCGCTGGAAGTTTACAATTCACTTGCTCTTAATCAAGAATCAGAAAATGAAGATGTCATGGCGCTTAAGGGACGGCTTGAAAAAGACCATGCCCTTTCAAGAGAAGATATAAAAGAGCGCGCCCAGCATTTTTCTTTGGCGGCTGAGACCTATCACAAAATTTATAAAAAAACGGGTGGGTACTATCCCGCTATAAATGCCGCCACCTGTTTTTTTCTGGCGGGAAAAACTTCGAAAAGTGAACCGTTGGCCAAAGAGATACTCGAGCTTCTAGGAGCGGCTTCAACTGCTGAACAAGGGGACGCCTACTATAGAGAGGCCACTCGAGCTGAGGCCCATCTGCTACTTGCAGAATTTGAAAAGGCCAGAGAAGTACTCAAATTCTCAAAAGGTTTCATAGGCCAAGATTACGCCTCAGTATCAAGTACTAAAAAACAATTAAAATTGATTTGCCCGGTGGAACATTGGCAAGTGCTAGACGAGCTGGAAAATCCTAAGACCTTGCATTACTCCGGGCATATGATTTCTAGTGATGGCCGCTTCACTTTTGCTGAAGAAGAGAGCATCCGCACTCAAATTGAATCGGCGCTCGATGACAATCAAGTAGGTTTTGCCTTTGGCTCCCTCGCCTGTGGCGCAGACCTATTATTTGCCGAGGCCTTGTTAAAACGCAAGGCCAGGCTGGAAGTCTTCCTACCTTTTAATTTAGATGAATTCATAGCCACCTCTGTAGCGCCAGCTGGAGCTTCTTGGGTGGAGCGCTTTCAAAGCGTCTTGGCCTCGGCCGATCAGCTCTCATACGCCACAGAGGACCAGTACCTTGGAGACGACTCGCTCTTTAATTACTGCTCGCAATTGGCAATGGGGCAAGCGATTCTTCGCTCTGAATTTTTAGAAACCAGCGCTATTCAAATAGCCGTTTGGGATGGTGCCGCTCCAGGAGGAGTCGCCGGAACCGCCAGAGACTTACACCGCTGGGCCCAGCTTAAAAGGCCGCAAATTATAATCAAGACCCAGTCTTTCATTGAGCCCAAGTCTGATTTTTTTAAAAATCCCCTGCCGGTTCCTGTGGTGGAAGAAAAAGACAGCCGAGTCTTAAAGGCGATCCTATTTGGCGACGTAAAAGGTTTCTCTAAATTAAAAGAGGCGCAAATTCCTCTCTTTGTTGACAAGATTTTAGGTGAATTCGCAAAAGTTTTTGAACGCTTCGAAGGCAAAGTTGATTTTGTTAATACTTGGGGAGATGGGCTTTTTGTGGTGCTACCAAATGTATCTATCGCTGCCGAGTTGGCGCTAGAACTTCAAGTCGGTCTTAAGAAATTCTTTGAAAGCAATGACGACTTTACAGATAATGCCCTCCGCTTAGGCGCTCACTATGGCCCGGTCATTCAGAAGTTTGATCCCATTTTAAAAAAGAATAATTACTTTGGTGTCCATATAAGTAGAGCGGCGCGGGTCGAACCAGTGACTCCGGTGGGAGAAGTCTACGCCACCTGGCCGTTTGCCTCTGAAATTTCTCTCTTAACTAAAAAAGATTTTAAAGTCAGTTACGTAGGCCATCTGCCCGCCGCCAAGTCCTACGGCCGCCTCAAGATGTACCTGCTTGGACATTAGCTAAGTACCCCCTAGTAAATTACTGATAAATGGTTAAACAGTCGCCCATTTGGACACCTGTCCTAGAAATAACGCTGTAATTGTACTGCCTCACTCGCGCGGGGTAGCTTGGTTAAAAGCGAGGGGATTATATGAAATTATTATTTTTAATGCTTCTATTTTCAGTTGGTTGTGCCAGTACTCCCGAGAGTCAATATGCCGAGTATGAAAGTGGCAATCACCCAGGTGCTTTTCCAATCAGTGTTACTATCAATCAAGCGCTGACCACAGAAGATAATACCGTTCTCGATTTCAAGTTTAAAAATGAAAACAAAAAATTGGTTAAAATTAAAAAGATAAAAGTCAGCTTAGTCACTGGAGAAGTTCTCAATCTAAAAGAGTCTAAGAGCTTTTTTAGAAAGTCTGGTCGCGCCCGCTTGAAAGAAAAGTCAAAGAAGAGTAATTCAAAAATTGGTGGCGGTGCCTTCGGTATTGGAATCCAAATTGCCACCGCTCTCACCAAAAGCAAGAACTCAACCAAAGAGAAATTGACCGTCAGGAGTAGCAATTACCTACTCAAAGAATTCACGGTTGACGGCAGTCAGGCGGTCAATAAATGGCTAGTACTCAATCTCGATAGAGAGCGCCTGCCAGAGCTTTTAAAATTTCAAATTAGCTATCAAAGTGAAGAGAAACCTATCGTTTACAGCGTTTCTCTCAAATAGCTCATTTTTTCAAGTAAAATGCTCAAGTATTATAGGCGGTTCTCCGAATAGCCTACTAGTGAGAATTCAATTATTTTATCTATTTAGCGGGCTTTTATGGCTCGCCAGTTGCCAACCCAACCTCTCAATTCAAAGAGGGCCGGCTTCCACTGCTTCAAAGAGCTGCGCCGGTCTATTAGAAGAGCTGGTTACCGAAGTTTACTATCACGATGAAGCGGCCAAAGATTTAAAAGAAATCCTAGCGCAATTGAAAGCAATCGATGCCGAAGTCTTGGCGGGATCAAAAAATCCCAGTTGGAAAGATGTCGATGCCCTCGAAAAATTATCCAAAGATGTCTATCACATCAAGTATCAGAAATATGAATTTCCAGAAGACGCCAACATCGAGCGTTTCTACGCTAGAGTGCTAGCAGAATTACAAGTGGGAGATGAGCAGTGGAAGGCCTTGATAAAGACTGTCGACGAATATGATGTGCCCAAGGAATTTGCTCCGACTGAATACGAAATGCGCTCAATTATTCGCCGCTACTTAAATGTCTTACAAGAGCCTCTGCCCAATTCGTTAAGAATAGGAAAAAAGAAACTTAAAAATCCCCACCGAAATGAAAAGTTAATACTAGATGGAATCGCCATAACAAAAGGGATCAATCCCAAATTTGATGACTTAATAAAAACTACCGGCTTTGATACCTACGATGATTTTCTAAAGGCGGTCGCCAAGCAGAAAGAAGAGCTGGGTGATATTGTCGACCTGATGCTCAAAGAAGAAGTCAGCATCTCTATGAATAGGCCAGAAAACGCCCGATGGTGGGTGCCTAAAGTTGGTTTTCAAAATCAATTTGTCACCGGCTCAAGCAAGGGGGCGCTGGACCCCAATAGCCGCAATGCCTACGAGGCCAGCCGCACCTGGATCGATCCCAAGGTTTATAAAGAATTAGACAATGACCTCAAGCCGAAATATGGCTATGTCGCTCCCAAGCTCGACTCCCCGATTCAAAACGGCAATGCCAATTATGGTGGTGACCGCTATATCTTTGATCTAGAGAAAGTCCGCAAGCGTATGACCTGGACCCATGGTGACTCGCGGGCGCGCTTTGGAAGCTCCAAAGGCTATCAATTCACTCCAGAGGGATGGGACGAAACTTTTATCCCTTGGGATAGGCGTGGGCTGGCGATTCCTTTCCTCTCCCCCAATACAAAAAATAATTCTTTTCGGCTGGCCTCTGGCTCGCAGTCAAAACTTCCTGGCTTTAAAATAAATCACAATAGTAGTGGTGGCGATTATATGGAACTGCAATTTTGGGGTCCACTAACACTCGATGATGTTTCTACCTTTGTTTTCAAGGGACAGAATGCGCCAGAGGGTGAATTTCTAGAGGCCCTACTCGAGAGAAAAATAAAAATCTTTCAGGATGCTAGTAATGGAAAAGAGTACCTGCCTTGGACTCCTACTAAAGAAGTCAGAGGGCCAGCTTCGGTGGAAGAGGTCGGCGCCCTCGACCAAAAACGAGCCGCTCAAATTGCGGCAGCGTTGCCTGGAGCTGACGCTTCAAAAATTCGACTTACCAATGGTGTCGGTCGAGTTGATACCTCTGCTGAGTTTAAACAATCCTATTTTGTAATGACCGAAAATCCGGCGGACCCAAATAGTAAATTCACGGTCATTCCCATGGCAACCAGCCGTTACGATAAGTACAATTATAATACCGATGAATGGTGGGATAAAAGTCAGGCGGCAGAGGCCAGGGGCGAAAAAATCCCAAGGGAAGATACTGCTGTTGTGGAGCGTTTTTTGCGCCAGCATAATTTAAGCACTAATCCCGATGTTCTAGAGTTTAGTGGAGTTGATGGCCCCGCTAAAAAAATACCTGCTCAACTACTACCTTGAAAAACATGGGGACGACGATTTCGTAACTCTCTTTCGAGGAGCCGCAAAAGATGCTGAGCTACCGACTTGGAAGAGTGGAAAGTTTCCTCGAGGGGTCCGCTATTGGACTCCAGATGTCACCTACGCCTGGCGCTACGCTAGGAAACGCGACAACTTCTTAACCGACACCATTACCGGTCGATCCGCAATTATGAAGTTTAAAATTCCAAAAAGTGAATTTGCAAAGATGGTGGAAAAAAAATCAGCTAATTCTGGGGACTGAACTGCCTCGCTCGGCCCATCGCTATTTCGACAACGGCGGGGTCTTTAAAGATTCAATCACTGGTAACTATTACCTAGGTGAAGGAAAACTTGGACTAGAGCTTGAAATTCGAGGGCGCCAAAGTTCTCGCAATCAATTTGTAAAATATTTTGACGGCGCCGTTACAGTGGAAGATATGGCGAGAGACCGCCTGCGAATTATCAACTTAGGTTACGAGCGATTAATGAAACAATATCCTGCTCATGCCGAATCCCTACAAAGTGAAATGACTAGGCGGAGTGCCAAAGTAACCGCCGAAGAAGAACTACTAGTCGCCGCAAGAAATGGCGCTTCGATGGAAGAAATCGATAAGCTACTCTCAAACCTTCCAGCAGGCGCTGAAGAAATTACCAGCACCGACAAGCAACAATTAAACACCGCTGTCCGCTCCCTGGCAGGGGGTAGTAGCTGTGGTAAAACTATTTCAAAGATTATGCGCTAATTTTTATTTGCCAGGAGTGACCACTTGGGGAGTTTTATCGAGCTTTCGAAAATAGCGGCTATCCATTCTAGTCACCACAAAACCATTTTTACGCATTAGTTTTAAGAGAGAGTACTTACCTGTCATATGTCCAAGACCGACTACTATAAAATTCCCTCCGCCCTCATTTAAGTGCTTCACAATGCGAGGCCACCAGATGCGATTGCGTTTGCCGATTAATTGAGTTTGGTAAACTTTCTTGAGTTTGGGAGAGAGGTCACCCACATAGATTTTAAAAGGCCAGGTTCCGGCCCGATACTGTTCGACCATACCAACTGCCTCTTTGACATTCTTCACAGTCCGTTCAAAGGCCTCGACAATTGTTATCAATTCAATTTGGCCGACGACCTTATGATTAAATTGCTCAAAGGCATAATTATTAATAATTTGATTGGCCTCATAGAGATTATCGAGGCTGCTGGTAAATTTATTCTGATCTGCTGCCCTCTCTCCAAAGTAACGATCGAGATAAGATTTTTCTGTACTAAAGAGAGCATTGAAATAGCGGACTTGATTGGGAAAGACTTGGTTATTTTTTAACCCCTTCTCGATAGTCTCTTCCACCCAGCGGTTAATTACTTTTTGATAAGCGCGGTAAATTTCTTTCGGCGTTAAGGCGGCAAGATAATCCTCGGTCACCTCAGGGTCGCTATCCCATTCTATTATTCGTTTTACAAAACCTCTCCAGGCGACTGGCCCCAATTGCTTTTTAAGATCCTTACCCGTCGACTGACTAAGGTGTTCTTTAAAACTCTCCGCCACGTTATGTGAATCTTGCGGCGCTACTTCTAAAATAATATGCGGGCTATCGTCAAACTTTTCAATAATATACTTGGGCAGTTCCTCGGGAGAGATCATCATATGGAAGCTACCAAGAAGATAAGAGATTTTCTTACCCTTTTTAATCTCCCAAAAATAGGGGTCTTGAATTTTCACAGTCGAGCAAGATTGCAAAACCATGAAAGCTAAAATAAAACCGAGGATTTTCATAGCTCTTTTCTAGCACATTAAAAGGGTCTTCAGAAGCAAGAAAAAGCACCAATTGCAGCTTTGACACACCCTCTTAGAAAAAAATCTCTAAGACTGGTATACTTTTGCAATGGAAAAATTAAAATTACTAATATTTCTTCCTCTCCTATTATCGAATTGCGCCCAATACGACGGAAAGAAAAAGTGCACCCATTACAGCACTCCCCCCTCTTGTATGATGAGCATGCGTCTTGAATGCCAGACGTCAGAAGATGGCTGCCGTAGTTGCAGCTGTGTTCCTTCATCACTGACACCTCAGAGGTATCAATGAACCAACCGAGCAGTCACCCACTATGGTTACCGGAAACCACGCTTAATCAAGGCTACCAGATCATGGGGCGCTTCTATAAAAATATGCATTATGAGCCACCGACCCTACTCTTTCGTGACCTCTTAGAAATTAAAAAAATTGATACTGAAATTAAGAGACCACAGCTAGAAGTTATCATGATGAATCCTGGCAGTTCTTTTCCCTACTCCCTTCCTCATGAATCCTCCAAAGGTCCAGCGATTGAGAGAGATTGCCGGGCAGAAGTTGAGGAAACCAAGGGACGCTTCCCTACCTGGCCTGATAATACTCAGTATCAAGTGATGAGAGTGATGAGTGCCGTTGGGATTGAGTTCGCTAGAATTACTAATTTAAGCGATGCCTGCCTCTCGGATCAAGTTTCTCTAAAAGACTTCCTTCAAAATAATCGTTTGGATTTTGGTCACTGCCTCTATGAGCGAGGTGATTACGAGTTGGCAGAAGGAGCACCTGTTCTCTGTGCCTGGGGAGTCGATGACTTCTTAGAGCAGATGATTGAAAAGGCCATCTCTAAGATCGGCGCTCGCAAAATGGTAGGCCTCTTAAAGCCCGGCCAGCCCTTTCGCTACTATCATCCCTTCCCTAGAGTTGATCCCACTAATCGAAAAATTGAATGGCTTGAGAGTGTCGTTAAACAGCTAAAGTAAGTTCTAACGGCTAAAATGTTCCAAGTACTTCCAGGTCATTTCTGAGGCTTCTTTAACAACCCCAGGAATACGAGAGGCGCGAGGAACTTTGCTGGTGGTTAATTCAATTCCCAGCGCAAGACCGCTATTGTGACCGTAATAAAAATCAGCACTAGAACCCTTGGCGACATAGATCACGCGAGAGATAGGTCCATGTTTGTAGCGATTTTCTTTCGCCATGTCGGTAGTCAAGCGATCAAAAACTTGATGGTCAGCGGTTTGAATTAAATCTCTGGTGTATCCCCAGGGGAACATCACCATTTTACCAGAGGCGTGAAAATCTATACTGCCATCGAAATCTATTTTTTTGTAAAACTTCATTATGGAATCAATGGCGGGAACTGGAGTGCGCCTATTGGGGTGTCCAGGCCAGGGGTACTGGCGGTTGGGATCGATGCCTCCTGAATAACGAGAGCGACGGGTGAAACCTTCTGGATTAACAACTAAGATAATATAAATTTCTGTATTATTGAGTATTTTTTTAAAGCGCTGGTTGCTGTCGTAACCTTTAAGCAAACTCTCGGTTAACGCTAGCAATACTTCGGTAGTAATTAACTCATCCCCATGGGTGGCAGATGTCAGCATGACTTTCTTCTCGTCTTCAATAACTTCCACATTGTCGGAAAGCTTAATGGCAAATAGAGGAAGTCCTTTTCTGGAAGTTCCATAAGGAACCACCTTGGCCAACTTTGGATAGGTCATCTCTAATACCTTGGCCATTTTTTTGATTTGTTCAAAAGAGTGGTAACCGGCCAGGGCCATTTTATTTTTTAAATTAAGATTGATATCACTAGAAAGCATTTTGGCCTGAGGAGCTAGCTTTCTAAATTCGGCGACTCTCTCTTTCAGCACATAAACCAAGAAGCCGGTCTTATTTCTTTCTTTGACTTCAAAGCGCTCGGCAATCAAATGCATTTGAGAGTTTTCTTTTAAGACTTGAAAACTTTGGATCGTTTCGGCCTGTAGATTAAGGGAAATTAGAAATAAGAATACTAGCGCCAGAGCTTTCATGGGTCCTTCCTTGAACAGTGAGATGCCTACTAGCATAAACGACTGGATTAAAAATCCACGTCTTATTTACTTACACTGAATGAAAGGTACAACCTATTGAAATAATAGAATTAAACTAGCAAACGATGGTGACTCGGTGACCGTGGCCCTCTCGGTCGCCATTTAAAAAGACTTGTTGGCCGTCGAGTAAGCTCTGCATCTGGCTGCTGCTAATATTAAAAGTATGGGAGTGATTGCCTCCGAGAAGCACATAAATCCCCGAGGAGGTCGCCTGGATATCAACTGGATTGATGGTGAAAGTATTATGCGGGTGAACGCCGTCAGTCTGCACCACCGCCCCGCCTACAGTGCAGGAATTTTGGTTATTATTATTATTATTGTTAGTGTTGTTATTATTAGTATTGTTATTACTGGTATTATTTGAGGTATTGCTAGTATTTCCACGACTACTATACCTTCCAGTATTGGCCGAGCCCCCCATATTATCGCCACAGCCAGCAACCAAAAAAACAAGAGCTGCTGAACACTTCTTTAAAATACTGTCTAAAAAACCACGTCTATTCATATACATTGCCTTAACTGTAATTAAATTTCACCATTGGTTGAATCAATAGTTGGTTTAACTGAAGGTGAATTGGGAACGCTGTCTAAGAGATCAACGTAATTTTGAAATTTAAGATTTAAAAAAGTTCCAGTATTGGTCATATTGACCGAACCAACAAAGTTTAAAAAAGTGGTATCTGGAATAAAGAAAGCACCATGATCGTTCTGAACAAAAACACTGTAGGCCTCTGGGCACAGGTCATCGAGCTCCATTACAAATTTGGTATAGTTCCCGGCCGGGAGCCCTAAATTTCCAAGCGTAGTCCCATTCGGGTTAAGCTCTATTAATTTACGGCTCCAGGGGGCACTATGCAGAGTGGGATCTGCTCCCAAAGTATACTTAATGCTTCCGACACAAACGCTCATCAAAAAGATCCCGTTGTTTGTATCAAAACCGTAAGGCCTCAACTTCAAAGTGAATCCATTGCCAGGGTTGGGGACCCCGAGTGGATTGCTATTTGAATTGACGACACTTCCGCTGGAATCAGAATTATCACTTCCGCAGGAGAAGCAAAGAATAGAAACCAGGCATAGCATAATTAGGTTTTTCATATGGGACTTATCGGAGAAAGGAACAAAAGGATGAATATACCTGACCTGATTGCTCGCCTTTCTCAATTAGATTTTTTTCACCCCTGCCGATAAGTTACCCATGAGATACCTACTGTTTTTTATTCCGTTTCTAGTCGCCACTCTGGCCTACACAGGAGAGAAAGGTTGCCAGCATGATGGCAAGAATTTTCGCTGTGTGAAGTATGTCCGGAATTACGATGCTGATACCGTGACTTTTAATATTCCTGGCACCCATCCACTTTTTGGCAAGAAGATTAATATTCGAGTCAAAGGAGTCGATACTCCTGAGCTTCGAACTAAGAATAAATGTGAAAAAGAAAAGGCCAGAAGCGCTAAGAAGCTGGTCAAGAGCCTCTTTCGAAAGGCCCGCCGAATAGACTTAACAGATGTCAGTCGCGGAAAATACTTTCGAATCGTCGCCGATATTATCATCGATGGTAAGAGCCTTAAGAACTATCTCTTAAAAAACGGCCTCGCCTATCCCTACGACGGTGGCACCAAAAGAAAAATGGACTGGTGCAAACCCAGTCGAGAGATCGCTTCCGAAAATCAATAGTCCCAAAATTTGCCAGGCCAGTCGAACTTTGTTCTAATAAGAACACTATGAAAATATTCCTAAGCGCTCTAATAATTCTCTCCTCGCTTTCAATTCAGGCGATGACTTCAAAACAAAAAAATAAAATTAAAAATACTTTTCTGAAGGACCCCTACGTCCATCAGATAACTCTTCCAAAAAATATAAAGATCAAACAAGAGCGTGAAGTCCGCCACTACCAGACCCCTCAATTAGCAGAAATTTGCTTATTAGAGGCGCAGGACTTAACCGAACAAAAAGTCGTCATCGACCTGCCAGAAAATATCTCGCGCTTCAATCGTTTCTGGGCAATGCCTGGAGTCCTTAACGAGAAGACTGGTCTCTATGTCATGAAATTTGACCTCTCCTTTGTTCCAATCGAAGAGATCAAACCGGGAATTTTTGGCATCGGCTTAACTGATCTTAAAAATGTCGCCAAAGAAACTTTTGAAGTAAAAGATCTTGGTCAAAGTCTCTCTATCAAGCATCACCCCTATCACTACAAGAAATTCCAGGAACCTAATGTCTTGGTTAAAGTTAACGACCGCTGGGCCTTTAGCCGGCAATACCTACTCTCGCTCTACAGTCTTATTGAATGGCAGGTGGAAAAACTTAAAAGTATTGATCATATTAAAAAAGGCAAGGACTTGGCATTTTGGCGAGACATGGTTCACCGCCATATCGCATTCTGTACCAGTCCGAAATTGGGAGTTCTTGAAACCGATCCTGTCGTGCAGGCCATTTACCGTCCACTGCGAGACCTATTCCGTGGCGACAATGTCTTAAAAAATCCCGCCAAGCTCAAGGCCTTCTTGGCCTCTAAGAAAAAAATCTTAGCCGCCCGTTCAAATAGCATTCAGCGCTTACGCCAATCACTCCAGAAAAAGCGTGACACCTGGAAGGCCTACAAAGAACAAGTCCGCGCCTACGAAGCCTTATGAGTGTCAGATTCCTTTACTGAGCATCGCACTATTTTAACCGGTTTCAACCACATACCTTCTTAATTTCTTGCGTGTTTTTTCAGAATCAGAAGCTGACATGGGTTTTTCAATCCAGCGGCGAAATTCGGTACCATGGCCTTGGGTATCTAGGTCACTAAAGGGCCAGTGGGAACAATGCTTTACTAGGCCAGCACGAACAGGGTTTTGATAAATATATCTCAGTGCAGTTACGTAATATTGATGCGAACGAATCAATGACCATTTGTAGCGACCCCCCAGAACTCTGTTAATCCTGCCAGCCTGAAAATTAATTCTTCTAGTTAATTCACGGTTAAAAAATTGCATAAACTTATCAAGATTACACTCGGGCGTAAAAATTAAAATATGATAGTGGTTACTCATTAGAACAAAGGCCCTAATATCAACTCGAAATAGTTCCACGCCTTCACGCAATAGTGTTAACGAATGCCACCAAACATCTGTTAACGGAATGTAAAACCATTCCTTATTATTAGAGCGGCAAGTAATATGGTAAGGGTACTCGGATGTTCGAATCAATAGCTTTCTAGGCATAGTTCCTCCAAGACTATTCACTTTTGCAAAAACTTTGAACAACCAACTTTCTAAGTAGTTATTTTAAAAGGGCATACCGCAATGCTCTTAAAAGGAATCTGACACCACAAAGACCTTTTCCTTGCTCTTGCCACCACGATGAAGGGAGATAGAAGTTTTGGCAACGCCAAGGTGTTTGGCGAGAAGTTCAATCACTCGCTTATTGGCCTTGCCATCGACGGGAGGAGTATTAATCCTAACGGTATAGGGGCCATCAACTTCTTCGGTGACTCCCTCTTTTTTCGAATTGGTTTTTACTATTACATTTATTTTCATGACCTACTTACTTCAAGATTAAGGCCATCTTAACATCGTCATTTCAAACACTTATGCCAAGAACACCACTTAAATTTTTGACGGCCATGGCCCATTTCGGCCTAGGAAGCCCTTGCCGTAGCAGCAAAGAACGGCGTTTAAATTTATAATAAGGACATGAATAAAATCAAAAGCAGGCTTTTTTACTCAGCGAGCTTATTGCTATGCCTGGCAAGTTTTTCGCTATTTGCTCAGTCCATTACTGAGGAAGAGGCGCCCTACCCGGATGTGGTTCCGCTGGCCTTACCGGAAGACCGGCCGGGATTAGAATTGGAAGAGATAGTTAAAAGGGACCAGGCGATTTTGAAAAAGCGCCACTTGAAAGAATTGCGAACCTCAAATTATTTGCAACATAGAGAACTGATTTCCGAATTGGTTGACCTGCGCAGAGGCGAGCGACTTTACCGCGCCAAGGAGGGGGAGACCCTGATTTGGATAGCCTTTAAATTGTACGGCGATTACCGAATGTGGCGTTACCTTAAGCAGAACAATTTCCGAAACTTTGCCTACGGAATTCGCATCTATGGCGGCATGGGGCTTTACTACCTCCCCCCTAAAAAAGGCTACAAGGAACCAAGCGGACTGCCCTATTTTATAAAAGAGGGCGATTACCTCGAGGGCATTGCCACCCAAGTCTATGGCAATCCGAAAGTTTGGAAATCAATTCATAGGCATAACAAACGGCAAATTCAAAATCCCGACCTTATTTTAGATGGCTTCACACTTTTTTATAGGCCGGCTTCAGAAATTGCCGGGGCGCTGAAAAGCGCTGGTGACTGGACTGTCGAGGATTTCAATCACTATACTGGAATCCAAAACTACGTTCCAAAAATAGTCTATATCAAACCGCACCAAGAGGCGGTGGTCGGTACTTCGGAGTTTAAAGAGCTTGAGGAATTGCCAGACGTGATGGACGTTTACGGGCAAATCGTTCAGGAAGTGAATAGCGAAAAGGCCGCTCAGGAAAGAGACGAAGACCTAGAGCCACAAAATGACCCGCCTATAGTTTTTTTAGCTGATTAAGCTTGAGAGAGCTGAAGTAGTTTCTCAACATCAGGTTTCTTGCAAGAGAGAACAAAAGTCATCTCGAAAACCAAACGTTCTTTAAGAGAATTCCAGAGCTTACTTTCACCAATCGTGGCACCTTTTTGTTCTTTAAGAACAGTCAGGTCATGAAAAACTTCGATTTCATTTTTAAATTTTTGCTTGGCCAGCTTTTGTGAAAAGTACTGATAACGGCTGCCTTCAATTTCGCCACTATCAATGAGTTTGCCAATTTTAAAAATTTCGAGATTTTTCATCACAGTTGATTTTGCAGGAAGCTTACGCACCGACTCCAATTTATCCAATGGAATGTAGTGAATGGCCTCTTTTTGCATGTCGTAAATTCTGTGAAATTGGGTTCCTGCACAGCCGTCGACCTCGCCAATACCCATGTATTTGCCGATTGCCACATTGTGTCCAGAAATAAGATCGCCTTCTTTTAAGTTCATATTTCGTCCTAAAATAAAAGTGTTCTAAAATAGTATGGCAAACTAAATACGTTAGTGCACTTACTTTCGCACATTTCTTAAGTTATTCCTGAGCACTTTACTCGGGCGGTCAAATGTTTTTCGTCGCAGATTCTTGCCAAGTGAATGCGCGATTGGTCTAATGACGCCCATAATCTGGGAGACAAAATGAAACTGTTATTTTTTAGTATGCTGCTTATGGCCAGCGCCGCTGACGCTAGTAACTCCATTGAAGAGTGCTTCAAAAATAATCCAAAAATCCCTACAAATCTCGACCAGGCCTGTATCTATAGCGACCTAAAAATGGGAACCATTAGAAAGGAATTTAAATATTTCCAACCGCGTTTTAAACTTTGGACCGATGGCGCGCAAAAGAGGCGCTGGATTTACTTGCCTGCGAATTCAAAAATTAATAATAGTGATTCCAATTCTTGGAGCTATCCACTCGGCACTGTGCTGGTCAAAGAGTTTTCCATTGGAACACTTAGGGTTGAAACTCGAATTCTTAAAAAAGTTAAAAAAGAAGATGGACCCAGCGCTTGGCTGTGGGGAACCTGGGGCTGGAAT
>JABGVH010000053.1 GCA_018646195.1 Halobacteriovoraceae bacterium | reverse complement strand
TGATGCCGCCTCGACTTTAAGAATGGCGGAAAGCTCCACGCTGATTTTAGATCCAGTTAATAGAGAAGTAATTGATCAGGCGCTTAATTCCGGTTGTCGCGATTTTATAGGCGCCAATTGCACCGTAAGTTTAATGTTGATGGCAATCGGTGGCCTCTATCGTCAGGGTCTTGTCGAATGGGTAAGCAGTATGACCTATCAGGCGGCCAGTGGTGGTGGCGCCAATAATATGCGGGAACTTTTGACTCAGATGGGGGACTTGGCGAATGCTGCAAAGGTCTGCAGCGAGGACCCCGCCAATTCTATATTGGAAATAGACCGAGCGGTTGGGGAGCGCCTAGTGGCACAAGATTTTCCCCATCAGTACTTTGGAGTTTCATTGGCCGGTAGCTTAATCCCTTGGATCGATTGCGCCATGGAGAACGGTCAGACAAAAGAAGAGTGGAAGGCGATGGCCGAATCCAATAAAATCTTAAAAAATTCGAAGGCCATTCCAGTTGATGGCACCTGTGTACGAATAGGCGCTATGCGCTCGCATTCGCAAGGTCTAACGGTCAAGTTAACGCCAGTAGGGGCGGCGCTGTCAGTTGTCCAATTAGAAGAGATTATTCACCATGGAAACGACTGGGTCGAAATTGTCCCCAACACTAAAGTCGATAGTATTAATCACCTTACCCCTGCCTATACCAGTGGATCTTTAAAAATTCCGGTAGGCAGGATTAGAAAGATGAATCTAGGGGACGACTACCTCAACTGCTTTACGGTGGGAGATCAGCTGCTTTGGGGGGCTGCGGAGCCCTTGCGGCGCTTTTTAGAGCTCCTATAAAGGTTTCTCGGCCCTTGATTCTGCTCACTTTCTGGCCTAGAAAGACTTATGAGCCGCATTTCTATAGTCATTTTTCTGATAGCACTTCTGAGCACTGTAAAGGCCTTCTCGGGCCAAAAAAACTGCTTTGTTGAGCACCTCAAAGAGGCGATTGAAGTCAATCAACAGCGGACTTCTATCTATAGTAGGGCCAGTGATGGAGAGTCTTATTGGTTGTCGCGCCACCTTATTCATTTTGAAAAACTAATACTTCCCTTGGCCAAAGTTTACGACCGGCGGGCACGGGTTTATCAGCGTGCTGGTATTGCGCTTTTTTGCCGCGACTTTGTATCAATGGAAGGCATACCAACCATAGACCATATACCTTCGCAGATTCCTGATACACCTATTATTAGGCCAAAGACGCAGGCGGCTCAAACTAAAAAATTAATCTATAAAACCCTAAGAAAGAAAGGCATTGCGGCGGTCACAGAGCTCTTGAGGATTAAAGTCAAGCAACTAAGTCAGCAACCAGAATACTACTGCCTCGGCCGTCACTTCCTGGAATCGGCACTACGAGCTGCCCTGCTTGCGCCTGAATACCAGAAGCAAGCGCAGGCGGCGGGGCTCAAAGACCCAACCAAGCTGATTTCAAAATTTATTAAACTACAATTAAGAGCTTTGGTCTGGGCCCATGGCATGGATTTAAAGGCCCTCCCTCTGCAGCAAAAAGGCATTCCCATTTTTTGCAGCGATGTTCCCGAAGTTTTGCCTCTCTAAGTCTTTCTCTTTTTGAATTTTCGACTATAATCTTCACAATAATCTAATGGTCAAGGAAAGTTCATGAAACGCTGGTTCTTTATTATTCTCTTAACCCTGCTCGGGGTTGCAAAAATCTCAGGGGCCGAGAAGATATCCATCGGTAAAGTTGTAAAATTAAAAGGACAAGTCAGCCTTGCTAGAGGCGGAGACAAATCAGCAATTGTCGCCGATCAAGAATTTTTTGAAGGGGACAAAATCAGGACCCAAAAATCCTCATTCGTTAAAATACATATGATCGACGATACAGTTCTTTCAGTTGGCCCAAACTCGTCCTTTCATTTTGCTCGCTATGTTTATAATGACACCGGTAAACGAGATACCTTAATTAATTTGTTTAAGGGTCAAATTCGCGCAATTGTTAACAAGAAGGCCAAGGGTGATGACAGTATAAAGTATGGAACTAAAACTCTCGCAATGGGTGTCAGGGGTACGACTTTTCTTGTCAATGGTTATACTGCCGCTGGAAAATCAGTTTCGGATTTAGCGGTAGTCAAAGGTCAGGTTGTCGCCAATACCTCTAAGTTAGGTTCAGGAGCGATCAAGTCAGCGACTCTTGGCCCTGGAAAGGTCTTGAATACTTCGGCCTTCGCCAAAAATGGCCTCTCCTCAATTAAAACTCTTGGCCCGGATCAACTCTCCTTACTTTCAAAGGCCGATTCTTTTATGCCTAATTTACAAAATCTAGATGGTTCCTTTTCTGAGTTTGGCAAAGCACTCGGTGGAGCAGGGGCAGCGGCCGGAGCCGCCGCTGGAGCCGCCGCTGGAGCAGTTGCAGGAGCCGCAGTAGGCGTACTCGGAGCATTGGTTCCGGATGGCGGAGACAAAGAAGAAAAGAAAAAAGCTCCCGTTGCAGCTGTGGTTAAAGAAAAGAAAGATGACAAGAAAGGTTACGATCCCAAAGCAGCAGTGGCAGCGGTCTTGGCCGGAAAAAGTAAAAGTAAAATCAAGGGACTTACCCCTTTTAAGTACAATTTAAAAAACGAGCCTTGGGATATTCGAGAGGCGATACAAAAACTAAAAACAAGACATAGTAAAGGTGAATGTATGTTCTACTTCTATAAACGACTGCCTGGCGCCGGAGAAGAAGAGCGCTTTAGACGCCCCCGGGATTGCGAAGATTTCGAATTTAATGATTAGGAAAACATTATGAAATATTTAAAAATTGGGATTATGTCCTTGCTTCTCGCCAGCTGTTCTTCAGGACCCTTGGTCGCCAGTAAAGATACTTGTGAAATCAAAAAACATTATAAAGACAATGTTTTCCAGGTGCTTATTAACGGCAAAGCGATCAGCAAGCATTGGTATGTTCACCCCGAGGCGGTCATGGTCGCCAGGGAATTAGCGCGCCAAAATGAGTGTATGCCATAATGAGTAAATTAAAATTTGCCCTCCCTACAGCACTTATTCTCGGACTTTTTGCCGCCTTCTACTTTGGTGTCACACAGAAACAACTCGACTTAACAGAAGTCATGAAAATCTGCGTAAACAAAGACCGCAAGAGCTGCCAAGCGCTTTGGTTAACTTTCGCCGAGACTCCGCAAGGGAAAGAGTTCCTAGTCAAAAATAGCGAGCTCTGTGACCAAGATAAGAAAAAGAATTGCAATGTGGCGGGTTGGGTTTATGCCATTTTGAATCAATTTGATAAGGCCCAAAAGTTTATGGCCAAAAGCTGCTTCTTGGGTGATTCGCAGGGGTGTACCGCTCTG
>JABGVH010000113.1 GCA_018646195.1 Halobacteriovoraceae bacterium | reverse complement strand
CTCAGTAATACCGACTTTCTCTCTTCTACCGCATGAATCTTTGCTGTCCCTTCATGTGGGTTATAACTTACCACTACGCTGTCACCTACCGCTGGCCGATCCATTGAGGATTCAGCTAAATGTCTTAAATTTCCACTCATCACCGCTTTTAATTCCTCTCCCTCGAGATCTATAAGATAATAATTTCTTTGTTCATTTAAAATGCGGGCATAGCGATGCCCCTTCAACATTTCATTTGAATTCAATGCAAACTCCTAGTTTGAATTAAGTTAGTTAATTGAATCAGTCCCAGCTCAATAGCTGGTCCAAAAATTCAGATTGTTTTAAAGGTAGTGAGGTTTCTTAGGCTTTTGCGAAGAGACCATGTACTACTGATGTAAATTTTTTCATAATGGCCTCCTTAATTTGAAAGATGTGACAACTTCCTCAATGTAGCAGTTTAAAAAAATTTGTCAAGGGCCCGCTATTAGCGAGAGCTGTAAAGACTATAGAGATGGGGAAGAATAATTTCTCGACCCCGCTTACAGCCCTTAGTTTTTGAAAATACATCAGGACATACTGCTTCCCAATGAGTGGTTTCGATATGACCAACATGGCGACCATAAATTTGTGAATAGGTGGGAATAATTCCATCATTATCGCCATTGAAGTATTCACTTCCCCAGCCTCTCTTTAACAGCTCGTTGCGGATTAGAGCGCCGGTTATTTTAAGTGGAAAAAACCAGGTTTTTTCGAAAGAAGTTGAGAAGGAGTAATAAGCAACACGATGATTTTTAGGAATTGTTTGCGACCTAAAATAATCGATAGAGTAACCTTTATGATTGGACTTCATTTGCAATAAGTAGCGCTTATTTTCTGGATCGAATCCCAATACTTTTGTAATGATGCGAATCAAATCAATTTTACTGCCATCATAGAGGTGTTCAAAGGCATAATCGGCCAGTACCGAGCCCCTATGTGGAGTCGAAAGAGTTGTAATTGAATGGATGCATTCTTTAACTCTTGGATCATGGGCGAGAAGCCGTGCCACTAATCCCCCCATCGAGTGACCAAACAAAATAATTTTTCCCTTGAGCTTTCCTTTCTTACAAAAGCGACTGGCGGCTATCATTTCAGCGCATTCTTCCTGCCGCTCCTCAATCGAGCGTTGATCACGATCTGGAGTTTTCGGGCAGACCATAGAGGGAATCTTTTTTTTCTTTAATTGTTTTTGAAAAACTCGAAAATATTGATTCATTCCAAGCCAAGTCAAAACTCGGCTATAACCAACATCACTCATACGATCGCCGGAAGAGCCCGAGCCTGGTATGAAGACCACTAATTTATCACTCGCCTGAAGAGGAGAGATAGACAAAAGTAGAACTGTGATAAGTAATTTAAACCCCATTGGGACCTCTGAAAAGAATTGTTTAAGACTTATCTTATCCAGGGGGAGCATTGGCCGGCAAGGGCCTGATATACAGGTAACTTCTTGAAATTATTATTTTGAAGGGGGACTTAGCTGACTTTTAACCAATTAGTGCGATTGAGTCTTTCGTGAATGGCCCTAAGGGCGGCCTTGGAGTGGCTAAGGCGTTTATCTAAAAGCCGCACCATATTCATCACTAGAATCGAAAAAGTTTTGGGATTTTTTTGGTACAAATTAAGTATTGTTTCATGATCAACCACCAGAAAATCACATCCAGTCATTGCGCTAATAGTAGTAGCTCTTATATTGTCATTCAATATTACCCGCTCTCCGAAGACATCGCCCTTAGTAAGGGTGGCAATCTTCACTTCTCTTCCTTTAATATTTTTACTTACGGTAGCGCGACCACTAAGCACTACGAAGAAATCCTTTCCTTCCTCGCCTTCCTTGATAATATTGGCGCCAGGCTCAAAGTGCACGACTACACATTCCTGTAGTATGTCTTCCAGCTCGTCGTGGTAGAGTTCTTGGAATAGGGGGCAGCTTTTTACAATATTTATCACAGCTAACCGACCTTCTTAAGCTTTTGGTCAGCTGTTGTAGAGGCGCTGTTTAAATGACCTATTTTAGCTTCCATACTTTTAACAGTATTTAAAAGGTCTACGAAGATAGCATCGCGTTTTTTCTCTGGAGTTTCGCCCTGGAAAAAATACCATAAATTTTCAAGAGTATTCTCAACCTTAATAGAAATCTGATCCCTCATCTTGGTCAGAGGAAAGATGGTATTGATGACACTTAAAACCAGAGAACAAAGAATGCCAGCAATAGAAGTTTTCATGGCAAAGGTAACTTCTAAAACGAAGTTACCAAGTACATTAGAAGAGGCTTCAATATTACTGAAATCTATATTGGCGATTTGCGGAAGGGCATTAGAAATTCCAAGAAAGGTTCCAAAAATTCCAATAACAATGAACATCCCCGGTAGTGCATCAATAAGACGAGAAATTTTATCGATGCTCACCAGGCCATAGAGCTTAACCCAATGCTCGTCCCTTCCCATCACTCGATCTGTCACCTCGCCAAAGCTTGGTGGGTGATGACTTTTAAATACTGTACTTTCAGCTTGAATTCCATGTATCAGGCTATTACTACCACCTACATATTCTCTAAGCGAGGAGACCTTTCCATTCTTAAACTGCTCCCCCTTCTTCTTTTGAACCTCTCTATTAAAACTGCGGACGGTTCTTTTAGGGAGCTGATTTGAGATATGTTCCAAAAGATCATCTAGATAACTATCGACATTTGCTATTTCAACGTCGTCGAGACCATCTTCCCCAATTTTCTTTTCAACTTCACGGGTGAAGGTCGAATAAAAGGCAGCATCATCCCGACTAGATCGATAGGCGAAATAGCGAACGATTAAGGCCGCGCCTAGTCCTACACCCATTATTCCCAGGAGGTAGCTTGAGGCAAAGTCTAAGATTAGAGTTAACACGTTAATCCCCTTTTATAAGTCGTATCTTATTTATTTCATCATAATTACTTTCACTATAATTTTTATAACTTTGATCTTTTACCCCAGCTTTTTTGTCAATAGCGCTGGCCACTTTCCGGTCACTGTCTTTAAGAGTGAAGAAGATTTCCACCCTTCTCGATTTGGCACAATCAAAAGAGCCGCATCCATTCTGATCTTTGCCAAAGGCCGGGGAACCGGTGCAGAGAATCCCCTTCCGGAGGAGAAAATTTTCTGTTTAAAGAAATTCTTATACTGGAAGGTCCCCATTTGTTTACTAAAGATGAATTTCACAATTTGATTGGCCCTCTGTGAACTAAGGTCTAAATTATGGGTGTAGGCAAGGTGATTATTACTATTAGGAGAGATGTACTTGCCTTGAAAGCGAGGACTGGCGTGGCCCACGATAAATACATTGTCTATAATGGCCCGGATTTGATTATCTCTGAATAGCTCTTCCGAATAAATTTTTACAATCTTTCTAATCCGGTCTTTAACTCCCGGCTTTAGAATATGGCTGTCATTTTTAAATCCAAAAGCGTCATCCATCTGTAGTGTTAATTTTCCGGACTTATCAGTTTTATAACGGGGATCAATTTGCTCCAGCCTTTTTGATATACTTCGCGCCAGCAGGCATTGAGGCGTTACACAGGCATTTATTTAAGCTGAGGCTGGGGCCCTTTTTTCGAGCTCTTTTCTCAATCCAGTATTTTGATAGCGCTGCTTAACCAAATTATCTCTAAGTTGTTTATTTTCGAGTTTGATCTGCGAAAGCTTATTTTCGAGACCATCTAATTTTTCACCGACTCCTCTCAGTTTTCCAAGCTCACCGTTAGCTGTTCCAAGAAGGTTTTGGTAATTTGAGATTTGCCCACTCTGCTTTCCTAGCTTTCCTTTTAACTCCCCTAAACTATCTGTTGATTGGCGATATTTACCTTTCAAACCCGAATATTCATTCTTAAGTTGGGATAACTCGCTATTCAAGCTATCTCCACGATTTTTTATATCACCTATTATTTTTTGAGTGGCATGATAGCGATCGTTTAATTGAGAAATTTTCCCTTCTTTTTGACCGACCACCTTTTTAAGATCATCAAAGACTCGCTTCTGATTCTTTAGGTCTTCTTTTAATTGATGATTTACGCTACGGAAAGCTAGAATTTGCTGAATCGACTCTTTTTTAAATTCTTTAACGGCCGTTTCAGTTTGAGCTTTCTGATGCTCAACTTTTTTAAGCTCTTCGGTTGCTTCCTGAACTCTTACGTCGAGACGAGAGACTTTCACTTGAAAGGTCTTGAGTTCTTTATTTAAACTAATATTTTTGCGCTTTTGTTCAATAATCTTGCTTGTATCTTTTTCTTTAACTTTTTGTAGCTCTTTAAAATTTTTGACTAATTTTTCAACCTTTTTCTTCTTCGCTTTGATATCCCGATCTAACGTTTTGTTAACCTTCGTCAATTTTTTAATTTCTTCCTGACTTTTCTTAATTACATTTTTAGAGCTCTCAATAATAGTGTCTTTTTGACTTTGCTCTACTATCAGCTCGTCCATTATTTCTTTATGCTCTTCCATCGAATCAACCAAGCTCGTCATGTCCTGCATCTTTTTCTGAATACTCTCTTTATAGTCATTGATTTTAGAGAGGGATTTTTGAATTGCTTGCCTTTTATTATTTGTCTTGGCCTTTTGATGTTTTGGAATATTGGCCTCCATATAGGCCTGCTTATCTACGCTCGACATGGAGAGCTTTATAATGGCCACCACAAACATGACTAAGAAAATAATCGCGAGAGACGTGAATAAGTCACTAAAAGAAGTCCATACCGAACCTCCAGACTCTTGGCCTGACTCTTCTTCTCTTTTTCTACGCCTTTCTTTCATAAAATTCTTTCCTCGCAATGAAGCGGCATTATTCTAACTGATCGGATAGCGGCGCTGAATAGTTGAGCAAAAAAGTATGTTACCCGCCTCTTTTATTTGACCTAAAATTAGTTGTTTGGCTTGAAGCTAAGCAGTAACTCAAGGAAATTTGGTAAACTCCCGAAAAAGAATAGTGACTCCCAAAAGGAAGAAAAATAATGGATCTACAGTCAAAAGTTGGTGAATTGGAATTCTCTCGAGAACTTAAAACTTGCCCTTCTGTGACCAAGATTTCAGAGGTCCTAGGTGTATTCCAATCGAAACGGATCGGAGCGATGATTATTGTCGACAATAATAAAGTGGTGGGGATTTTCACAGAAAGAGACTACGTCAATAAAGTCGCGGGCCAAGTAAAAGATATTACAAAAGTAACAGTCGGGGAATTTATGACCCATGGCCCAAAATGTGTCACAGAAGATAACGCTATAAAGGACGTGCTTGAAATGATGCACACTGGGAACTTCAGGCATGTTGTTGTCATCGATAACACCTATAAGTTGATAGGCATTATCTCGATTAAAGATATGCTGGAATTTTTAATCCTCAATATTTCTGACCTTGAGACCAATATGTCCGACCTTGTTGCTGCTATGGTCTAATAGGACTATTTACTAGTCATATCTCAATCAACTGGTAGAATTCAAAACTATGGATTTCAAGACCCTCAATCGCTACCAAGAGTCGGCCAACACTTTTATTGATCGCTACTATAATGCCAAACCAGGCAGGCTCTATGAATTAATGGCGACCTTCTTTAAAATGGGTGGCACTACTTTAGATATCGGCTGCGCATCAGGTAGGGACCTCGCCTATCTAAAGGGAGCTGGCTATCAAGTAGAAGGCCTCGATGCAGTGGCGGCTTTTGTCGAACACTGCCAGGAAACTCTGAAAGATGTTCCGGTTTTTTACGACTCCCTCCCTCATCTTGAAAAACTTGATAGTAACCACTACGACAATATCTTGCTAAGTGCCGTGCTGATGCATGTAACTCAAGATGAGATTCCGATCGCCGCCAAAAATATTATGAGGGTGTTATCCGACAAGGGACGAGTCCTTCTGACTTTTAGAAATCAAAGACAAACTCTAGCCAATGATGTCGAAAGAGAAAATGACGGCCGCCTATATTCAGAAATTGAATTGGAACAATTAATTAGCCTTTTTAAAGAATGCGGCGGAAAACTTCTATTTGCTGAAAAACAAAGCGATGAAGAGAGAGAAGACGTCACTTGGCATAATTTAGTCTTTGAAAAATCTGACCAAAAAGTGATCAAAAAAGAAGCCACCGTGATTGGTCTTGACCATATTTATTTTTCTGTTCGTGACCTAAAATGTTCAGAAGAATTCTATGATCGCATAATGCCAGTCCTAGGTTTTAAAAAAAGCTCTAAACCCATAGATGGAGACGAGCATATCCATTACTTCTGCAGGCATTACGGTATCTCACTTCGCTCCGCAAATAACGGGACTCCTGATTTTGATGCCTATGCGCCAGGACTGCATCACTTCTGTTTTAGGGTTGATAGCAAAGAGGACTTGCAGGAAATATATCTAAAATTGAAAGAAAATAAAATTGAATTGGCTGGGCCCAAACTATTCAAAGAATATGCTGAAGATTACCATGCGATCTTTTTTAATGACCCTAATGGTATCCGACTTGAAGTAACAAATTATCGCGAGCAAAGGCGACGCCACCGCAAGAATTTCGATGATATAGAATAGTTTCCCATCGTCCCTTGACCATTAAAAAGCCAATAGATAGTCTTTTAGTACAATCCAATATTCTAAAGAGAGACGACTATGCCGAAATTTGAATCTTTTCAAGAAAAGCTAAATTCATTTGATTCATCACTCCCCATTGATAGTGCCTGGATGTTACCCGCCAGCTGGTACACTGACAGCGACTTCTTAGCTCTTGAAAAGGAATTGGTTTTTAAAAAGTCTTGGCAGCCGGTTGCCCGTCTCAGTCAATTAGAGGAAGAAAATAGCTATGTGACAGGAGTCACCGCTGATATTCCCTGGGTCATTACCCGAGGACCTGAAGGAGAACTTAGGGCCTTTTATAATATCTGCCGCCATAAAGGGAGAGAAGTCGTAAGAGGTTGCGGAAAAGCTGAGAGAGGCGAATTAGTCTGTGGTTACCATGCCTGGAAATTTAATACCGAAGGCAAGCTTAAGTCAGCCCCGAAAATGGGCGGTGTTAAGAATTTTAATTTAGATGAAATGAGCTTAGTCCCCTTAGCAGTTGAAGCTTGGGGAAATTGGGCCTTTATTAATGGTGATCTCAATGCAGAACCCTTGTCACGCCAATTAAAAGAATTAAATAAGAGATTTGATGAGCGCTCTATCGAAAAATATAAATTCCACTCTACTAAAGAATGGATAATCAATTGTAATTGGAAAGTTTTTAACGATAATTACCTCGACGGCGGGTATCATATTCCATTTATGCATCCCAGTTTAGATGCCCAAATCGACATGGAAAACTACAAAACTGAATGCTTTGAGAATTATAATATTCAGTCCTCACCCGCCAATCAAAAAAATGGTGAGTTAAGTTACGATCATAAAGAGCGAATCGGTGATGGGAGTATTTATGCTTGGGTTTATCCAAATTTTACCCTCAATCTCTATGGAAATTGTCTCGATAGCAACTATGTGACACCACTTGGAGAAGATAAGTGTCATGTACGCTATGAATTCTATTTTACGGAAGATTGTAGTGAAGAGTTTATAGAAAACAGTATCGCTCAAAGTGATGTTACTCAGGTCGAAGATATTGAAATCTGTGAGTCAGTTCAGGTCGGTTTAAAATCTGGCGCCTATACAGCCGGTCGCTATGCCCCTCAGCTTGAGGTTGGGGAGTATCACTTCCATCAATTGCTAGCTAAAAATCTTAGGCAGTAGCAGCTAGGCCACCTTTTTCTTAAACCAGGCGACTCCGGAATTTTCAGAATTTCGTAAGTCGTAAACAAGTTGAAAGCTTTGACTTTCTAAGAGTTCAAAGAGTTTTTGGCGCGACCCATTGGGGTGGTATTCCAAGCAAATATTTTCAATTTTCTGATAAACGTCGCCAGAGGTAGTAGGCAATACTTCATGCTCTGCACCTTCAACGTCAATTTTTAATAAATCGATATGCCCTATCTTCTCATCTTCCATTAAGTGAGAAAGAGTCGTGGTAATCACACAGAGTCCCTCTTTCGATCCCTCTTTTTGAATGCCAATTGACTGAGAGGGAGTATCCTCCTCAAGATTCATATAGCGCTCGCCTGGCTGGTCGGCCAAGGCCTTTTTTATAACTTTCACTTTCTGATCCAGCTGATTTAGCTTTAGATTGGATTCAAAAGATTTCAGTGTCGAAGGAAAAGGCTCGAGTGCAAAGATTTGGGCATTGGGCGCTTCATTGCTGGCATAAATACTAAAGGAACCAATATTTGCTCCTGCGTCTATTATGACCTTGCAGTCACTGGGAACTTTGTACTCTTGGCGAAAGAAGATCACCCAAATTGTTACCAGGTCATGGAATGTTTCTAATACAATTTGTTGCTTATCCCTGGTCTTAAAAGTGAATGGATAATCCAATCCTTTGAAGCCGAGATAGCTCATTACTAAATCCGGCCATTGCTCACTTTTTCTCATGCAGTTGAGTACTTCGGGTGAACGTTTTACATTTTTTAATATTTTAAAGACACGTGACATAATCTCTTAACGGATAGTCGTGCTCTGTACTTAAGAAACCGACTTAACTAATAGTGAACTATCCAGACTCCAGTTAAAGTTAATATTGAAAGGCAAAACCGAGCTTAAAAACGCTCATTTCATCAAGAATTCGGGCATTGGGGGTATTGGCAACTCGGCGGCGGTCCCTCTCATAGGCATAACCTAGAACTAGCTTAATACGATGCCAATATCCGTAGCGGTAAAAGTAAGTGTAGTGAGGCTTAACTCCCAAAACTCCCCCCAGGTGATTGAGCGAAATTCTAAACTCCTGTGCAATTTTCATGACATGGCTCTCGGGTTTCGCAAAGCCATAGGAAAGAGAAGTGTTCGAAGACAGGGACTCTAATACAAAGGGGTCAAGTAATAATTCGGTTCTCATGTGAAAGCCACTGAACTTTTCGGGAAAATGAATAATGGTATCTTGTAATAGCGGAAATTCTTTTTGTTGGAAGCCTAAAAAATAGCTCAGTACTGGTGAACCAAAGAGACCTTTTGTGTAGCGGTGGCGGTAACCCAGGTGAAGCTGCATTTCCGAATGTTTTGCGCTAGAAGATTGTCCGTTTATTCTTTTAAAACTGGGACCTGTAGTATCTGAACTGTAACGAAAATCAAAACCAAAATTTGTATAATGAAAGACAGTCGCTTTTAGTCCCGCTCTATTAATTCTTCCCACTTTATAATTGACATCAAATTTATTCGAAACTGATTTTTGAGAGTATTGACTATAATTGGTCTCAAAATAAACCCGAGGTAGCTCTAATAAATAGAGATTATATAAATTCTGCCGGTCTTGGCCCTTCTTATCAGAGTAGAGAATATTTAATATATTTTTACCCGGCTTGCCGTGGAAAACATAGGGTGAAAGATCCCCAGTGCTACTGAGAGGTATGCCATTTATCGATAACTCATTTATGTCTTTAGTATCAAAACGCAAAAAAACATCCAGGTCTCTTGAGTCTTCCAGATGAGGTGATGCTTCCATAGAAAGTCTAGTGTCCGTCTCTTTCTCTTGCTTGGCCTCTCGTTTTTTAATTTTCCCCCAACCAACCGAAATTTTCTTCGTTTCACCTGAGAAAGTGAAAAGAAATCGGTTTTGGCGCTCATGTAATATTAGAGAAAAAGGATCCTCTTTTCCTCCACAGGAAAGATTTCCCTTTAGAGGTTGATCTTGGGAAACCCATATTTTTGCTGGAGTAAACCTATTCAAGCGGTGGGAAGTATTTTCTTCACTTAAATTTAGGCGGCAGTTTAATTTTTGAGCGAGTTTAAAATTATGGCGGATTTTTAATTCGGAATTACCTTTTACATATTTAATTATGATTCTGGGATTCTTTAAATATTTTTTTATGACTGCTTCAAGTTTTATTTTTAAGACCTTGAGCTTTTCCTCTATCGCCCCCAGTTTTTTTGGAAAAGAGGCTGAGACATAAAAGGTGTGAGCGCCACTTGAATCGTGCTTGCTTAATAAGGCCCTCATTTCTTGCGTGTCACCTCTTTCCATCTCGAGAGAAGTGCCATCAATTTGAATGAGATGATTTTGACTACTGTAGGATGTTTTTTCTGAAGTTAGCTTTCCGATAAAACTTCCGTTCCCAAAAAGCTTATTTCCCTCAATCGTTAAGACAAGTTCGGCAACCTTGCCTCTCTTTAGATTTTGATATTTCTTACTGGTAAATTTTAGTTTGTTTTTAACCGGCTGGTACCATAGGCCAAAATTCGAAGAGAGAAAATCAGGAGACTTCTTATTGACAATAATATGATCGGGAGTCGTCAGCTGAGCGCCGGGGGGAAGAGAGTGGCCGTCTAATTTAACTTGTATTAAATCCCTATTTACCCCCGCCTTTAAATAAAATTTTCCATACTTATCGGTGACCACGGACTTCTCGCCAAAACGCAAGAGCACGCCACCAATCCCATGCTCCTGGGATTCTCGCGAACCGTTTCTATTCTTATCCAAATAGACCACCCCCTCTACTTCAGTACTGGCGGGGCTGGGCGTGGGAGCTAGCAAATAAGCCAGCATTGTAAATAGTATTAGTTTAATTCTCAAAGTCATTGAAATCTGGTTACCTTTCTCCCTATTTTACCTGATTAACGCCTAAAGTGAGGAAAATTAGAGGCACTTTTATAGGCCCATTTTAGGGCGACATTCTAGCGGGCTTTAAGCCTAGCTATCTCTCTGAAATTATTAATATATTTCCTAAAATTTAGGTTCTATTTTCCGATCAGTAATTAACTGGAATCACCTTAATATAGAAGAGTACTCAAGTACTTCTTTCGGAGAGAGTGGGATGAAACAGAAGGCCCTTTGGGGACTCCTTCTATTACTAATTTTTAATGCTTGTTCCGGTAATGTGAACGAGGGAAAAAATGCGCTCGATAAAGCTGAGTTCTCTATCATCTCTGGTGACGGCCAATTCGCTCCTACCAATACTACTTTCGGTCAATCTCTTCGAGTTCAAGTCGAGGGCGCAGGCAATATGCAAGACGTCCCTATCTTCTTTGAAATTTTAGGTGGATCAGTCCCGGGAGTTGTCTTGCAAGAAAATGCCATTACCGATTCTAATGGAGTGGCCGAATCTTTTATCAAGTCTGATACCATCGACGGTACTATTAGTATCAAGGCCTCGATCCCGATTGCGCAAGACACTCCTAAAGAAGTCATTTTTAATATTTTTGTTCAGGGAAATTCTGTCAATTGGGATGTTATCAATTCCGGTGGGGCTCAAGAAGGTGCCGGCGTCCCTTTTACAATAAATGTCCGCTCCTTGCTTCCAAGTACCGCGGTAGACCCCGCCGTCAACGGGCTCCGGCTATTAAATTTTTCCTCTACAGCGGTGGCCTCTCCCAATTCAACTGTTCCAGCACTACCGGCCGATGGTTTCTATTCCTTCACTGCTGGATTAATCGATGTGCCGCCAGCGGTGACTCTTTTTGATAGTTCTGAAAATGCTGGTGACACTTTTACCATCACGGTAACTGGTTCTGGTATCACAGGGACAAGTAATGCCATCGAAGTCCTCGATGCTACAACTACCGCGGTAGGAATATTAGATGCCGATACCTGCGCAGGAAATATAATTGGTAATATTTTTGCCACCGTACTCAATCCTCTCGATCTACATGCCTACTACTTTGATTCATTTGGAAATTGTAAGACAGCTGCTGTAGGAGACTGGAGTAAGACTTTTGACGACCTCCAGGTTCCCTATACAGCTGCCGCTTCTTCTACTCATAGTACTCAAGTGACTCCATTAATCACTTTGGCAGTGGGAACAATTAGTGTCGACGAGGGAACTTTTATTGGAACTACCGGAAATATTACCACCAGCGATGCCACTCCAGACCACTTTACCTTTTTAGGTTTTGGAACCACTACTAACTTCACCATGAGTGCTGGGACTTCTTCAACCATTTACCTACGGGTTGAAGATGCAGCCAATAATTTATCGGTACTCTACGACGGCGTGCATACCTTGACTTGGCTCACTTCAGCTACCTCAACGACACCGCCAGCGGAATTGGCAATTGCCGATCAGTCACCAGTACTGCCAGCAGTAGCAGGTTATACCTTCACAAATGGAGTCATGGTTAACACCCCGACTTTTACTGCCTTTAATTCTCTTGAAACTCCCACCGTAACTGTTCACGATGGCGGGGCCTGTGGTGGAAATATTTGCGGAACCTCTGCTGCTCTGACCGTAAATAATTTGGCGATCAGTCGCGCGCTCATTCGCTCTATGCCCGGCGGTGCAGGCGGAGACGCTAATACTTTCGATGCTTCGGTTATAGGAACCGACACCGATGATGTCTACGCCCTTTATTGCGCCGTCTACGATCTTTTTGGAAATTATATTGGCGACGATGCAACCGCCGACTGGTTAGTTTCTGGAGTCATTGCTGCGGGCCAGATTACTCCCGATCTAACCGATGAGCTAACAGTTACTTTTAATCCTACAGTGACAGGTGTAGGCGATATAAAATGTGATGTCGACGGAGTAGTTGATGGTGCTGGTATTTTTGATTCAACAAATAATTTTAATATCCTTCCGGGCCTTCCCACTCGAATTGAATTAGATGGTGGAGGTGGTTACACCAACGCCTTTGCGGTAACGGCGGGGACTCTCAATAGCGTGGCAGTCAGGGCCTTTGATGCCGATGGAAATTT